>DAOOIV010000012.1 GCA_035384605.1 Phycisphaerae bacterium | reverse complement strand
ACTTATGGAGGATGCCCCTCTCTTGTCAATTTCCACAGATAATGAGACTATCTCGAGGCAGGTGCGGCTCGACGCGGCACCAGAGATCCTGGCCTCAGGCATTTATTCATGCACATGAAATACAAATTGACACTATCCCGATCCGCTGGTAGTATAGGGGCGAGTGCGTGGCTATGCCCGTGTTTTCCTGTTTTCGCACCGGAACTCTTTGGAAGCCCGGATCGTTGATGCGGCCGGCGGAGGGAGAAAGTCAACCGCAAGAAACACTTGTGTTGCCCCGTCCCGCCATCAGCTCGGGTAGACTGCGGAGCAGTGTTGCAGCCACGGTATTACCCCGATGGCTGAGTCGTTCTTTTCCCTCTATTTGAACGGGAGGTGGAAAATGAAATCAGCGCTTTATTTCGCCCCAATCACCTTGGCAGTGCTACTCGCGGGTGCACCAGTTATGGCCTACGAGTTCATCGAACTGCCGACCCTCGGCGGCCACAGCTCATCGGCTCGCGGCATCAACAACCATAATGTAGTCGTCGGCGAGTCGTTTGCCGGCCTCGGGCCGCCGGATGCGACTCACGCTTTCCGCTACTCTGGCGGCGCGATGACCGATCTGGGAACACTACCCGGCCAGACTTGGCCACCCCCCTGGAGCGATGCCCAGGGAATCAATGACAACGGTGTGATTGTCGGCTCCTCAAACTACACACAACAAAACGAGTTCGTGTTCCACGCCTTCCGCTGGACCAACGGAGTTATGCAGGATCTCGGCGATTTAGGCGGCGGCGCCAGTGTGGCTCTGGCCATCAACAACATGGGAGCGATCGTCGGCCGTTCGCATACTTCCAACGCTGAGATTCACGGCTATGTCTACACGGATGGCCAAGGAATGATCGACCTTGGAACCCATCCGGGGGCAGACCGCAGCGTCGCCGAGGACATCAACGACGCGGGGCTGATCGTCGGCTCTGCCGCCCTCGAACCCACACCCACTTACGCGATCAACGCGTGCATCTGGCGAGATGGTCAAATCATCGACCTGGGTAATCTTGGCCGCGGGCGATTTGACCAGAGTGCCGCCCATGGGGTCAACAACGCAAACGTGGTTGTTGGCGAAACGACGATCACGGGAAGCTTGGCTTATCATGCATTCCGGTGGACGGAAACCGAGGGAATGGTCGACCTTGGGACGATGATGGACGGTGCGAGCAGCTTCGCAAATGACATAAACAATTGGGGCGACATTGTCGGCTACCATCGCCTCCCCAATCAAGTCGACCATGCCAGCCTTTACACCCGCGGCCGATGGATCGATCTTCACGCGGAGTACTTCCCATCCTGGCAAAATTCCGTCGCAACCGCCATTAACGATCGGGGCTGGATCGTCGGCTTGGGCACCAACGAGACGGGCCAGAGCCGTGGCTGGATGTTGCTGATCCCCGAGCCTGCTTCGTTGATGTTGCTGGCCCTTGGAATCCCGGTGAGTATGCGACAACGAAGGATGAGCTCGTTGATGATCGGTGATCGCTGAAGCCTGCGAATGGCCCGGATCGGCCTTCTCGTGATACGGCCGGTCGGCGATCTGACTTCTCGACCTCGCTTGACGAGGCCAAGAGCGCGCGTGAAGAGGGCAAGTGCGACCTGAAGCGTACGGCGGGTTTAGATGGCTGCGGCGGCCTCGACGCGGCATCATCCTTTGATCGCAGCGTTTTCCGCACATGCTCGAAGCTCGGCTTTTGCCTTTTTTCGAGCCTCGAAAGGCTCGGTTTAGTCGGGATTCCGTCGGTTTTTAGAGAGGGTTTTGAAACCCCCTACCAAAACCAGGGTGTTTCAAAACCCGAGACTATTCGAAAGCCCTTTGGAATCGGCCATAAGTGCCGATGCAAAAAGGGCAAAAGTCGAGCCAAGAGGGATGTCCGGAACGTTACGGCCTTGCCCAACGGGAACCCAGCCACTCAACTTGACAATCGGCGGGGCGGTCCCTATGGTTGCTTTGAATCGGCATGGCAACTAGGACGGCTGATCGGCCTAACTTGCCGCCGAACAGATGGTTACGGCGGTCGGAGATGAATCTGCTTTGTGAGTACCGGGGGTTCAAGTCCGTCTGCCAACCGCCACAATATGCAAGCAGGCGATTGCAGGGTACCGGTCCCCGCTGAGACCAGGCGTTGGCTGCGATCGCTGAAGGAAGCCAACCGGACTCGCCCCGGGCTTTGGCCAACGCCTGGTGGTGGATGAGGTTGGCCTTTTCGTATGATGCCCCATCCCTCCACACGGTTCAGCAGACGGCGCGGCACGCGTGGGGCCGCACCGAAGCAGAGTACTGTCGCTGTCCCATGGACAACCTCTTCAGGGAGCACGAGCGCATGGCAGACGAAGAACTCGATGATCAGCAGGCAGACGACGTTGGAGAACTGGACGAGCAAGCCGAAGAGCAGGAAGAGACCCTGCAAGACAAGCTCAAAGAGGTCGTGGACGTTCAGGTTGAGGATCTCGGTGGGCTTCGCAAGAAGCTGACCGTCACCGTGCCGCACGACACAATCGGCGAGCAGCTCGACGAGCAATACGGCCAGATGCGCAACGAGGCCGTCGTGCCGGGCTTCCGCAAGGGACGAGCCCCGCGACGGCTTCTGGAAAAGCGTTTCGGCAGGGACGTGAATGCCACGCTCATTCAACAGATGCTCGGCACAGGCTACATGGCCGCCGTGGACAAGGCCGACCTCAAGGTCATCGGCGACCCGCTGATCTGGGTCAAGCGAAAGGAGGGCGAGGGGGAAGAGCTGGTTGATGTCCAGACGGCCATGGAGAGAGTCAAGCTTCCCGATGACGGGCCGCTGACCTTTTCCTGTGAGGTCGAGGTTCGACCCGAGTTCGATCTCCCGGAGATCGAGGGCATTCCGCTGGAGAAGCCGGTGGTCACCGTCACCGACGAGGATGTTCAGAACCAACTGGAGCGGCTCCGCACGACCCGCGGCACCTACGAGGTTGTTCCTGAGGACGGAGCGGTCGAGGCCAACGACGTGCTCTACGTCGATTTTAGAATGACCTGCGAGGGAACCGTGCTTAAGGAAGAGCGGATGGTCCGGGTCGCCGCCCGTGGACAGGTCATCGACGGCGTGACGCTGGAAAAACTGGGGGAAGCCTTGGCGGGGGCCAAGACAGGGGAAACGCGCACGGCTTCCGGGCAGGTCCCCGACGACCATGTGAAGGCCGAGTTCCGTGGAAAACAGGTCGACTTCGAGTTCAAGATTCGCGAGATCCAGCGGCTCAGGTTACCCGAACTCAACGAGCAATTCTTCAAGAGCCTCGGCTTCGAAGGCGAGCAGGATCTCCGCGATTACATCCGCAAGGACCTCGAAAGCCGAATCGAAGAACAGGTTCGCCGGGTGATGGCGGGCCAGGTTTACAAGTACCTCGAAGACAAGACATCGTTTGAGCTCCCCCCTCGTTTGTCGGAGCGCCAAGCCGACCGCGTGCTCATCCGGCACATGGTCGAGCTCTACCGTCAGGGTGTTCCGCAGGCGGAGGTCGAGAAACGAATAGACGAGATCAAGACCAGTTCCCAAGAGTTGGCCGCTCGCGAGATGAGGCGGTTCTTCATCATGGAGAAGGTTGCCGAACAGCTTGAGGATATCGAAGTAAGCGAAGGCGAGATCAACAATCTGATCGCCACCATCGCCTACCGGCAAGGACGGCGGTTCGACCGTGTTCGAGATGAGTTGGCGAAAGGAGGCGGCCTGACCAATCTGTACCTGCAAATACGCGATGAGAAGCTCATCGAACGGTTGATTGAGAAGGCTCAAATAACGGAGAAAACCCGCGAGGCCAACTGACGGCGACCCGCGGTATCATCGGTAGACCCCAAGAGCAAGATGATGATCGAGTTGGCCGATGATGGTGTGGGTCAGTAGGTTACAACGGCTCGCCGCCATGGAATAATACGGCTGGAAACCGCATGACGCCGGGACGTCGGCTCCGTAATTTGGAAGGAATCTTATGAATCATCCTGAGGACATTCTCCGGATCATCGACCAACAGATGCCGCCCTACCAGCGGTATCGCGAGATGTCCATCGAGGACATGCTGTTGGAAAACCGCATCATCTTTCTCGCCGGTCCGATCCACGATCGGACGGCGAGTGTTGTGATCATGCGTTTGCTCTATTTGCAGTCGATCAAGCCGGACCAGCCGATCAATCTATATATCAACTCGCCCGGGGGCCTGGTGGACCAGACCTTGGCAATCTACGACACCATGCAATTCTTGAGCTGCGACATCGGCACCTACTGCATCGGACAGGCGGCCAGCGGTGCGGCCATTATCCTCGCGGCGGGCACCAAGGGCCAGCGGTACGCCCTGCCGAACGCCAAGATCATGCTGCACCAGCCTTACAGTGGTATCACCGGCCAGGCCGAGGACATCCGCATCCAGGCTGAGGAGATTCTGAAGGACAAGAAACTGCTGAACTCGATCCTGGCCAAACATACCGGCCAGGATCCCGAGAAGATCGCCAAGGAAATCGAGCGAGACCGGTTCATGGACGCCAAGGAGGCCTTGGCGTACGGATTGGTCGACGAGATCCTCGAACACGAGAAAGACAAGAAAAAAAAGAAGTCGTGAGGCCGTGACCGCGGGCGAGCATTGGCTCAGCCCGTTGGCGTGATGATCGAATCGAACGTCTGATATGGAAAGCCCCCATGAGCAATCTAGTTCCCATCGTGATCGAGAAGACAGGCCGCGGAGAACGGGCCTATGACATCTATTCGCGTCTTCTGCGAGATCGCATCGTCTTCCTCGGCGGAGGCATCGACGACGACACGGCCAACGTGATCATTGCGCAGATGCTCTTTCTATCGAACGAGGATAGCAGCCTTCCGATCAGCTTCTATATTAACTCGCCGGGTGGATCGGTCTCGGCCGGCTTGGCGATTTATGACACCATGCAGTTCCTCCGTTGTGAGGTGCACACATACTGCATCGGAATGGCCGCCAGCATGGGAGCAGTGCTGATGTGCGGCGGAGCCAAAGGCAAGCGGTACGTGCTGCCGAATTCCCGCCTTCTGCTGCATCAGCCGCTGATCGGCGGTGTTCTCGAGGGTCCTGCGACGGACTTGTCGATCGAGGCCCAGGAGATCATCCGGCTTCGCGAACGTCTCTATGAGATTATCGCCAAGCATACCAACAAGCCCCTCGAGACGATCGCCCAAGACTGCGACCGAAACAAGTGGCTGGACAGCAAGGAGGCGGTCGAGTACGGTCTGGTAGACATGATCCTCGATCGCGCACCCGAGGTGAAACCCTCGGTGCCGCCTTCGGACGAATAGTTGATCCGCCCGCCGATCGAGGTGTGAAGGACGCGGACAGTGGTATCCATCTGCCGTCAGATCGCCGCTTGTTCCCCCTGCACTGGCTTCGTCAGCCCAGCTACAGGCCGCATCGGCCTCTGGGGCGCCATGGCTCTGCTGCTCTCGACCGCCGCGTGCAATACCGTGCCAGGCGAGAAGTTCCAGGCCGTCCAGCGGGACCTCTTGACCTCGCAGGAGCGAATCCGGCAGCTTGAAAGCGAATTAGCCGCTCAGCAGCAGACCAATCGCGATCTGAGCAGACAAATCGCCAATCTCAGCCGCGTCGGGGATATCTCGGATAACGTGCTGATCATTCCCGAGCGAATCAGGCTGGCGAGCATGAGCGGCGGCTACGATGACGACGGCAAAGCCGGCGACGACGGAATCGTGGTTTACATCCAGCCGATCGATCGCGATCAGCACGTGGTGAAAGCGGCCGGCACCATCAAGGTCAGACTGCTTGACCCTCAGAATCCGCCCGACCGTACGGTGTTTGCCGAATACTACTTCGATGTCGAGCACACCCGCGCGCTATGGTACGGCCGACTGATGACCAACCATTTTTCCGTCAAGTGCCCATGGCCCTCCGGCTACTTGCCCGCCCACAACGAGATTGTCGCCCACGTGATCTTCACCGACTTGCTCAGCGGAAGAAGTCTGACGGCAACGGGCACTTTCCCCATCCAGTTTCCCCCCAAGGAAACACGCCCGGCCGGGGAATAGCATCTTGCGGCCAGAAAGCCGTGCGGCTTGCACGCTTGTTTTCGGGTCACCGCGCACTTTGGTTGCGGCCCGCAGAAAAGCGGTCCGCCGTAAGGAAGCGGTCACCACCACGCTCTCATTGCCTCGGCCATCCAAACAGCTAGGGGAACAGCGCGGTCGTAGGAGCGGTCGACGACCCGGCCGGTAAGTGCGACGGCCAAGGCGTCGGCCCGGCCTCGGCTGCGGATCTGAATCGATCGGGGCATCTGACAGGCATATTCATCACTGAGCGTAATGCGGAATTCATCGCTCGCCTCGTGGCAACGGGCGAATCTGAACCTGCTACCGTTGGCCACGACCTCAAACGAGTCAAGACCTTGTCCGGCTGCGGCGCTACCGTCAATGACGACCTCGATAGCCCGGCCTCGCGACTGGAATTCCAAGCGTCCCCGCCCCAACACCCGCTCTGCTCGCCAAGCCAGTTGTCCGCCAAGGAACGCCACAATCCAAAGAGCATCCAACCAATCGCAGATATCTTTACCACGGACCGCCACCGCGACACGATCAATCGCACTCAGGACCGCCGGATCCGTTTCATCGAAGAGCCCAGCAGCGAGCTCTCTCCAGCGATACGAGCGGAACCACCCCAATTCCCGCGTCACGCAGCGGCCGGGTTCAAGCAGGCCTGCGAAACCTGGCAAGCCCGCGTCGAAGATGAGCCGGTCGATCAATTGCCGGATCGCTGCGAGGAGGCGAGGACACGAAGCGGGGTCGACCGTCCACCACCCCAGCAGCGGGACGTCCGACGCCAGCAAAGGCAGCAAGAGTCGATCGAGGCCTGCCCCATCCTGTGAGCCAATTCGAAGGACAATCCGCTCGCAGCATACCTGAGGCCGACCCGGCTGGGGCAGATGGCAAACCGACGAAACGACCGCCTGCACCTGTCCGGGCGGGCGGCCCGCCATCGCCTCATCACCCACCAGCAACGCCACCGTCCGCGAGGGATACTCTCGGGCAATCTGGGCCAACACGATGCTCAGTTGTTCCCACTGTTTGGCCTCTCCCACGACGACAAGGTTACCCATGCAAACGCGGGTCACAGCCGGACCACCCGCTTCCGTTTCCGGCTGACCGGCGGCGGTGTCCCAAAGGACCGCGAGTGCCTCTTCAACCTCAGCGGGATCTCCAAGAACCGCTCCGTCGGGCGATAGCAGTCGGCTCATCCTGGTATCCGGCGTCATGTGTTCGCAGCTCCGTGGTAATCCGGTCTTTCACAATCGTCTCCAGCCGCTGCCCGGGCTGATGAACAGCTTGTCGGCCTGTGGCGGCCCCCAACTTCCCGGCTCATAGTTGGGAAATCGCGGCGCCGGTCCGTGTTCCCACGCCTGCAACATGGGTGTCAGCAGTTGCCACGCGTAGTCCACCTCGTCGGCTCGGATGAACAGAGTGGCGTCGCCAAGCATGGCGTCCAGCAGCAGCCGCTCGTACGCCTCGGGCGGGTCGGCTCCGAAAACGCTGCCGTATCGGAAGTCCATTTTGACCGGCTGGAGCCTCATTCTCATGCCGGGCATTTTGGCAGCCAGCGACAGGGACACGCCCTCGTCGGGCTGCACTCTGAGAACGAGTTGGTTTCGCTGATGGGGGATGGCCTCGGCGGCGTCGAACATGGCCATCGGCGGCTGTCGGAACTGGATGGCAATCTCGGTCAGTCGCTTGGCCAGACGTTTTCCGGTTCGCAAGTAGAAGGGCACTCCGGACCACCGCCACGTTTCCACGAACAGGCGGACGCCGACGAACGTTTCAGTGTTGGACTCCGGATTGACGCATTCCTCCTCGCGATAGGCCTTGATTCTGACGTCGCCCAACATCCCGCCGGCGTACTGGCCACGAACGCAGGCATTGCATTGCTTGTTGACACAGAAGCCGAAATCCGAGACGTCGTCGACATGGGACCCCGGATCCGGAAAAGCTTTCGCCGATCGTTGCAGCAATTCGGCGCAATGGGCACAGGCTCCCTGTCCGAGCGGAGCGATGGCCCGGAGCACCTTGACCTTCTCGTCGCGAATGGCCTGGGCGTTCATGCCCGCCGGCGGCTCCATTGCGGTAAGGGCAAGTAGTTGCATCATGTGGTTTTGCAGCATATCCCGCGCCGCACCCGCAGAGTCATAGTACTGCCCGCGTCGTCCTTCCATGCCGTCACGTTCGGCAACGGTGATCTGGACGTGATCCACGTACCGGCGGTTCCACAGCGGCTCGAAAATGGCATTGGCAAACCGCAGCGCGAGGATGTTCTGGACAGTCTCCTTACCGAGGTAGTGGTCAATGCGAAAGATCTGGGACTCGTCCAGCACCTCGGCGAGCCGGCGGTTGAGATCCCGGGCGCTGTCCAAGTCCCGTCCGAAGGGTTTCTCGACGATCACGCGGTCAGCGGCTACTCGCCCCTGGGCGGACCCCTCACCCAAGCTCGGCATGGGTCCCTTCGCTCGGCGGATCAGGCCCACTTGCGCCAAATGCTGTACGACCGGCGCAAAGAAGGCCGGATCGGTTGCCAAGTAGAACAGCCGCCCCCCTTTGGCCCCCCGCCCTTGGCCTTCCAGCTCAGCCAGTCGCCGGCCCAGGGCCCCGTAGTCACTTGATTCGTCGAACCGCACTTGCTGGTAGAACAACCCCTCGGCAAAGTCTTGCCACACGCCCGGCAGCACTGGTTTGCGTCGGGAATGCTCATTGACCGCCTTGAGCATTTCTTGGCGAAATTGCTCGTCCGAAAACGGTTTGCGAGCCGCCCCGATGGTCAAGAGCCGCGGCGGCAAGAATCCGTCGCAGGCTAGGTTGTATAGGGCAGGCAGAAGCTTGCGCCTTACCAGATCGCCAGTAGCCCCGAATAGAACGAGTGTGCAAGCCGCAGGAAACAACGCGGGGGGAAGATCGCGGCGCAACGGGTTGGAAACCTGGACCGGATTGTTCACTGGCACGCGCACAACCCTTGAAGAAGGACTGCGAAAAAGGCTCATGACGACCGACGCGTGGAACTCATCGCGCGGACTCATACTGCATTGAGGGTACGCAACTGATGCTCACGGCACAACCACGATAAGCCGAAAAAGCCCATAGAACGTCCGAAAAGCAGTTGGCATCAGTGATGTCATTGTGCTACAATTCAGGTAAGTCGCGGAGAGCTGCGGAGAGGAAGGAAACGGATGGGGTCTCAATGTAACTCTCGATCGATCCGGAGCGGTCTTGGGAAAGAGGCCTTCGGAGGGAAGCCCGAGACCATCCCGTCTTGCGCCCCGCAGGAGCTACAAAACCTCAGTGACCGGAGTACCAGGCAATGAAGCGAACTATATGGATACTGACGATCTGTGTTGCGGCAACGGCCGCGTCGACGGCCTTGGCTCAGGATTGTGTCTGGAGACCCTGGGCAGCCGGTTGGAGCGTCATTAATAAGGGCCCCGATCTCTATCCGAACAACAAGATATACGACCCGACCAACTGGGATTATTCGTTCAGCCAACTGACCCTTCTGAACACCCCGAAGACGACGCCCGACGGAAGCACCATGGCTCTCCATTGGTTCCTGGACGCCCAGCCGCCGGCTACAAAGAGCAACGGGTCGGGTAGTGGCGGTGTCTATCAGGAAATCACCGTCACGCCGGGTGTTCCTTTGAACTACTCGTTCTGGTGGAGGGGGTCCAGTGGGTCGAACACCGCATGGTTTGAGTTCATGCTGATCGACGGCCCCTTTACTATCTATGACGCCGATCAGCGGTCGGGCTCCACGAACCCCTACATCATGCGCAAACGCGAGAACGTGACCTTCGGCTGGGAACAATTGACCCATGCCAGCACCTCGTCTCCCGGCCCGGTGCAGTCGACGCTGACGCCCACCGGGACTACGGTCACCGTGGTCCTGAAGGCGGGCAGATCCCCGGAAGGCGCGATGGAGGTCTTCTTCGATGATGTGCGGGTCTGGCAGGGCGCGGGTTCCAACCTCGTCGTAAACGGCGACTTTGAGGACACCGCCGGCCAGTCCGTCTGCGATGACCAGTTGATGCTCCAGGACGCGAGCCAAGACAACTACTGGTTCGGCCTGAGCCAGTGCCCGGGCGCGCAACACACGAGCACCGCCCCGGTAAGCCCGACAAGTCATCCCAACGACAGCGACGCAACAATAACCATCACGGGCACCGATTTGCACCTCGTCACGCAGGTACGGCTGGTACCTGTCGGCGGCGGCAATGACCTCGTCGGCACCAACTTGGTCGTCGGTCCGGGAAACACCACTTTGACCGCAAGCTTCCCCACAAACGGGGCCACTGACGGCCTCTACAACGTGGTCACCGTGCAGTCGCCGGCACCTCCGTGCCTGGTCCAGACTCTGCCGGCTGCTTTCGAGGTCACTTGTCCCACAGCCATCGTCGTGACCGGCGTTTCGCCGGATACGGTTGTCGATCCCGGCTCCGGTGTGACACTCACAATCACTGGTACGAATCTCGACCGGGTGACGGGTGCTTCACTGGTCTATCGAGTGACCTCCTCCCCTGTCCGAAATACAAGCGCGATAATCACGCAGGGCGACGACTTGCTCGCCAGCTTCGATCTGATCTGTGCGCCGGCTGGGTCTTATGACCTCGTCTTGCACCGCACCGACGCGTGTCGAGAGGCAACGGTGAGTCAGGCCCTGCGGATCAGCAAGAGCCTGCCGGCGAGTGGCTGCCTGTGGAGGCCTTGGGCTGCAAGTTGGTCACGGCTCAATCTCGGCCCCGACCTCGATCCCGGAGATGCGCAGGCGTTCGACGCCACCAACTGGGACTACACCTTCGGCCAACATCCCAATCTCGGCACTGCGCTGGATACACCGGATGAGAGCGGCCTGGCGCTGCACTTTTTCCTGGACGGACAAACCGGTTACGGCGAAAGCGGGCACGGTAGCGGGGGCGTGTTCCAGCAGATCACGGTGCAGCCGGGAGTGCCGTTGGAGTATTCGTACTACTGGAAAGGCGCATCGGCCGGCGAGAGCAGTTGGTTCGAGCTCATACTTCTCGACGGGCCGTTCAGCATGCAGTATGCGGACCAGTTTCAGGAAAGCACCTCGGCCAACAATCCATACATGATCCGCAAGCGCGTGCTGGGCGCCGGCTCGTTCGCGTGGGAGCAGATCACGCACCTGACTCCTGCCGACACCGGACCAGCGGGTCCGCGTCCGCAAACCATCACGCCCACCGGTACGGTCGTGACCGTTGTTCTCAAAGCCGGGCGCAACCCGGGTGGAAGCATGGAGTCGCTGTGGGACAATGTGGTCGTCACGCAAAATGGCGGACCGAACCTGATCAGCAACGGCGACTTCGAGAACGGCGGACAAGCAGGAATCTGCGACCGGGAAACCGTCTTCCAGGATGAGTGCGAATTCGACTCTTGGCGGCGGTCATCGTTCGTTCCCCTGGAGTGCCTGAACTGGGATCCGTTTGCCGACGCCGATCAGGACGGGGACGTCGACCAAGCTGACTTCGCAGCCCTGCAGGCTTGCTACACCGGGCCGGGCAGCTTCACCCTCCCGGCTGAGTGCGCCTGCTTCGATCGCCCCGAACCGCTCGAACCCGACGGTGACATTGACCAGGCCGACCTGTACAAGTTCGAAGATTGTGCCAGCGGCCCTGGAATTCCGGCCAATCCTGCCTGCGACGATTGAAAGCGGAATGGGGCTACCGTTTCAGCGGGGCTCCAAATGGAATGCCAACAACGGGATCCAAGCGTTCGGGCCCTGTCCCCAGTGTGTATCCCCGGCCGCAAGCGGGTGTGTCGATCCGCGAATCGAACCATGATTCCGCAAGCACGCCGGACGCACCATCATAACCCTTTTTCAAAAAAGAGCTTATGACTGCATTCCGACCGTGAGCCCGCCAGAGCCAATGGGCCACCTCAACGGTGGACCGGTGTTCACCCTGGTCAGCAACCCCGTTGAGGACCAGGCTGTGCCAGCCTCAGAGACCGTCCACGCCTGGGCTTGGTGGTACGCATGTCGGCTAATCGGGAAGGGCAGGACCCCACTGCGAGGATAGTCCCGGGCAGGAGCGCAACATATTCCGAGACTGGCACAACTTCACTGGACGCAAGACATTGAAAGGGAACTTCGGCCTCGGATAGAATGTTCCCTGACGGCCCGAATGACCCCCCGAAGCAGGAGTTTGGCCGTCCCCGCAGGTGGCCTCACTGAACTGCCCGGATTCTTACCTGGGAACGATTGCCGGATGCTGGCCAAACGGATTATCCCGTGTCTAGACGTGCACGCCGGACGGGTTGTCAAAGGCGTGAATTTCATCAATCTGCGCGACGCCGGCGACCCGGTCGAAATTGCCCGGGGCTACGAGGAAGCTGGAGCAGACGAACTAGTCTTTCTGGACATCACCGCCAGCCACGAGGGTCGCGACATCATGTTGGAGGTGGTCCGGCGCGTGGCGGAGGAGTGTTTCATGCCCTTCACCGTGGGAGGCGGGATCCGGACCATCGAAGACGTAACCAGACTGGTCCAGGCCGGGGCGGAAAAGGTCTCAATCAATACGGCGGCGGTATTGAACCCCAACATCATAACCGAGACGGCTCGGCGTTTTGGCAGATGCTGCACGGTGGTCAACATCGACCCCAAGCGGGTATGGAAAGCTGGCCGGGAATTCTGGGACGTCCACATCCACGGCGGCCGTACCCCCACTGGTCTGGAGGCCGTGGCTTGGGCCAAGCGGGTTGAGGAACTGGGGGCTGGCGAAATCGTCCTGACCTGCATGGACGCCGACGGGACCCAGGAGGGGTACGACCTTGAGATCACGCGGGCGGTGGCTGAGGCGGTCAGCATACCGGTCGTGGCCTCCGGCGGGGCCGGCGAGCCCAAGCATCTGGCTGACGCGGTGTCGATCGGGAAAGCAGATGCCGTCCTGGCGGCGAGCATCTTCCACTTTGGAACATACACGATAAGAGAAACCAAGCAGTACATGGCCGACCGGGGCATCCCCGTGCGGCTCTAGAGCGGCAGGAAACCAAACCCACGGAGTGCGCGTACATGGCTGAGGAGGACATTTACCGAAGGATCAACGAACGGACGCATGTCGGCGATGAGCCGGTCGAGGCGGCCCCCGCACTGGAAGAGATCGAACCGTCCGAGCCCCCGGCGCCGGCACCAGTAAAATCCGCAGCGCCCGAGAAGAACAGGACCGTAGCAGCCTCCGCCAAGCGCGAACCGAAGATCCACAAGTATCTCAAGTACGTGGTGGACATCCAGGCCTCGGACATCCACTTCAAGAGCAATGCCCGCGTTCATATCCGGATCAAGGGTGACCTGAAACCGATTAAGGGTGAGCCGCTAAGCCCGCAGGAAGTCGAGAACCTCTGGTTCGAGATCATGAACGAGCACCAGCGAAAGCAACTGGCTGAGAAAGGAGCTTCGGACTTTGCCTATCAGTTGGGCGATTCCGACCGATTTCGCGTGAATATCTTTCGACAAAGAGGCCAGTTGAGCGTCGCGGCCCGCCGGGTCAACAAGAACATTTTGAATTTCGACCAGCTTCACCTGCCCAAGTCGATCTACAAAGTGACCGAGTTCCATCAAGGGCTCGTGCTCCTGGCGGGCATTACCGGCTCGGGCAAGTCGACAACCATCGCAGCCGCGTTGGACTACATCAACGCCCACCGGGCCTGTCACATCGTCACCATCGAAGACCCGATCGAGTACCTCTTTACGGACAAGAAAGCGCTGATCAACCAGCGGGAGGTCTATGTCGACGTCTACAGCTTCGCCGACGCCTTGAAATACCTCATGCGCGAGGATCCGGACGTGGTGCTCATCGGCGAAATGCGCGACGAGGAAACCTTCACCGCCGCGCTAAACGCGGCCGAGACCGGGCACCTGGTCTTCGGCACCGTGCACGCGTCCAGCAGTTCCCAGACCATTAACCGCATCCTGGACCTGATTCCGGAAGGTTCCCGCGACCTGGTCCGCCAGACCCTGGTGTTCAATCTCCAAGCGATCATCTGTCAGAAACTGTTACCCAGTATCAAACCGGGCCTTGCCCGTGTTCCGGCAGTGGAAATCATGTTTGCCACGCCGACCGTCAGGAAGCTGATTGACGAGAAGCGGGACGACGAGCTTGGGAAGGTCATCAGGGCCAGTCAGAGTGAGGGAATGCTGGACATGAACGAATGCCTGAAGAGGCTGGTGGAACAGGAGTACATCGAGACGGCGGTGGCCTATGCCGCCTCGCCCAATCCGCAGGAGCTTAAGATGCGTCTCAAGGGCATCAGCGCGGGTGCGGGGTCGATCCTGGGATAATCCGCCCCGAATGGCGTGACGAGCGGGAACCGGCAAGTTAGAATAGCCGCGATGACAGCGGCCCCGCCGTCGGCCGGGATGGCGGGCAATCTCAGCACCGAAATGTCGTTTATATGTTCGGAGCCGCCATGAGCGTCAGCAAACGTCGATTCACCGCTGTTTCCCTCAGTGCGGGCCTGGTGCTTACGGTCCCCTCCTCCTCGCTCGCCGCAAGTGCACTGGCCGCACTGTCTGAACCGGGCGGCTATATGAGCCCGTGGCGGATTGCCTTGGTTCTGGTGTGCCTTCTGCCATGGATGGCCTTCTGCCAATGGGTTGACAAGGATACCCAGTACGTGCGTCGGATGAGGCGCGACACCTGGAATGGCGTCATCCTGGGCGGCGGTACCGTCGGGCTGGTCGTGTGGATCCTGATGCCGTGGAACAGCGTCGGGCTCTTCGCCGCCGGCTTCGGGTTATGGTTCCTCGCCACCGTAGGGACGTGCGCAACCTATGTTGTGCTTCGAAACGGTCTGGTTGACGCCAATGCCCGAGTTTTTACCGTCCGGCACATCAAGAGCTGGCTGGGCGGACTGGGCAAGAAGACGGAAGGCAAGGCCACGGCGTTCGAGCGGGTCCGCATGACCCGTCACAATGGCGAAAAGGTGCCCGTCCCCACCGACCCGACGCAGACCGACGCTTTCGAGGCGACGCAAAACCTGCTCTTCGACGCCCTCTGGCGGCGGGCCACCGAGGTGGAGATGTTGATCAGCCCCAGCGACGTCAGACTGGCATATCGCATCGACGGCGTCGCCACCCCTCGCACCGATCTATTGACACGCGACGCCGCCCTACAGGCCCTGAACCTGATCAAGGTCGTCGCTGGTCTGGACGTCGAGGAACGGCGCCGACCCCAACAGGGTGAGATGAGTGCGGTCATCACCGGCACGAATGCCCAGCCGACCGAGATCGAAGTGCGTACCAGCGGCACCACCCAGTATGAGAAACTCTCGCTTCGCATCGTGGGAGAGGAAAACCGGTTGCGGATCGGTGACCTGGGCATGGATGAGAAGCAATTGGCAGCCATGGAGGAGATCATTCGAAAACCCTCCGGGCTGGTCATCGTGAGCGGCCCGCACGGCAGCGGCGTGACATCAACGCTCTACGCGGCCCTGCGCAACCACGACGCCTTCATGCAAAACCTGCTCACGCTGGAGCGGGAACCGCTGATGGACCTTGAGAACATCACCCAACACATTTACGACTCGACCAAGCACGAGGCAAGCTATGCCCGCCAGCTACAGACCGTTCTCCGACGAGAGCCTGATGTGGTGATGGTCAGCGATTGCCCGGACCGCGAGACGGCCCACCTGGCGGCCAAGGCCGCCTGTGACGGCAAGAAGATCTACATGGGCATCCAAGCCCGCGACACGTTCGACGCGCTGAAGAAACTGATGAGCCTGGCGGGCGATCTGGATACGGTTGCCAAGGCTCTGGTGGCGCTGACTTCACAGCGATTGGTTCGCAAGCTCTGCATCGCCTGCCGGCAACCGTATAAGCCGGACCCGAACCTGCTGAAGAAGGCCAACCTGCCGGCCGACAAGATCGACCACTTCTATCGCCCGCCACCCGGTGGACTCGTCGACGCCAAAGGCAACCCGATCCTGTGCACGAACTGCCAAGGCAGCGGGTACTTCGGTCGAACGGGCGTGTTCGAGCTGCTGGAGATTGACGACGGCCTGCGCGATCTGATCACCAAAGGTCAGCCGGTATCGGCCATTCGGGCGATGGCCCGCAAGAACGGCATGCTCTACCTGCAGGAGGTCGGTCTGCAGAAGGTCATGAACGGGGTAACCAGCATGACCGAGTTGCTTCGCGTCATGCGCGAGGAGGAGGCAGGCGGAAACAGTCAGCCGCCACCCGCAGCTTCCGTGTCGAAACCGAAGAACCCCAAGAGCGACGGTGCCGGAAAGGAAAGGGGGTGACTCGCAATGTGGTTCTCGCTGTTTGCGACCGTCCTGATCCTCGCCGTGACCTTCTACCAGGGGCTGCAGGGGATGTTTTCCGCCTTGATCAACTGCGTACTGACGATCCTGGCGGCGGCGCTGGCCTTCGCCTACTACGAAGACCTTTATCAGTCGCAGTTGATTACCTACCAGCCCGACCACGGCAGGGCGATCGCACTGATGGCCATCTTCATCGTCTCGCTTCTCGTGATGCGCACCGTCGTTGATCTCTTGATCAAGGGCAACCAGACGTTCCCCATCTACCTGGATCGCGCGGGCGGCGGCATCTTCGGCTTCATCACCGCCATGATCATCGTCGGCATGCTCGCCATCGGTTTTCAGATGCTGCCGTTTGACCCGACGCTGCTCGGGTTCAGCCGATACAGTCTGGTGGACGCATCATCCAACAAGGAGGTCGTCACCGAGACGAAATCGTCGGCCACAAGCAAGGGCGATCAGAATACGAACGTGGTCTATCGCAACGAGATCGACTGGTCCAACGTCAAGGCAATCCGCCACAACTTGTGGCTTAACCCCGACGGGCTCACCGTGGCTCTGATGTCGCATCTTTCGCGATTCGCTCTTCGCGGCCGTAATAGCTTCGCCGAAATCAATCCCGACTTCCTCGACTATATTCACCATATACGAGACGGCCTGGGCCGCGAACCGCTGGCCGCCGTGCCGCCCAACGCGGCGATCATCAAACAATATGAATACCTGCGAAAAGACGAGCCGATCTACAAGCGAGCCAAAGTCAGGGACGAGAACAGCGTCGTGACCCTCAAATATGAGCCCGTCAATCGCAAACCGCAGGAGGGTCAGCGATGGCTCTGTGTGACGGTGACAATCAATGAAAAGACGGACGTATGCCAGGACCGCGCAAACCTCAATTTCACCTCGTCCCAGGTGCGTCTGCTGGCCCGCGACCGGAACAATGGTCCGGTGAAAGTCTATTCGCTGGCAGCCATCAACGAGTCAGACCCGGCCAACGCCCACCGGTTGATTCAGGTATTCCCTTGCCAGGACCTTCAATACAACCGCGCGGGGGGCAGCCCCGAGATGCGGCTTCTCTTTGAGGTTCCCGACAATCCTGATTTCCGGCCGCTTGCCATCCAATACAAGATGAACGCCTGGGCAGAGATCTTGCCGTCGCACGACCAGACCAAAACGCGGGCAGGCACAGTCTCAGACACAAGCCTCACGGAGAGACCCTCCGACCGGGACAGACCTCGCGAATCGCGTGATGATGTCTCAACGTCCCGCCAGCCCCGACCCACGCGGGACGACACGGACGCCTCCTCGGCCGCCACCGAAAGACGTCCCTCGCCCCCCCGACCGGATCCGAACCCCCGAGACCGGGTTCACGGCGTCAACCTGGCCTCCCAGGAGCCCTTTTTCTCTGAACGGCTGCCCTTTGCTGCGCCTTTGACGGACTACACCGAAGGCATGGAGTTTGAGCGGTCAGACGGCAAGCTGCGAAGCGCCCGCGGCTTCACCGTCAAGCTCAACGCCGACTGGGAACCTGTGGCGGGCTCAAAACCACCTTTGGAGAGCTTTGATGTGCCCGCGGATATGCGCTTGTTGCACGTAAACGTAGAGCGGTTGCAGCCAGGGAGCACCCTGGGCAAAGCGCGGGGGACCGCGACCGAGCTAACCAGAGACATCTACGTGACAGACGGCAACGGCAAACAGTACATGCCTGTCGGCAAATACGCCATCGCGACGATTCGCGGAGAGACCATCTTCGAGTTGACCTATCTCGATGAGACCGCCCGCGGTTTCGCGCGGATGCCCGGTCTGGAGCACATCCGGTTCGAGGATCTCAAGGGCAAATACGCTTATGTGTTCTTGTTCCATCTGCCGCCCGGCGCAAAGCCGATGAAGTTCCACACGGGCAGGACTGCCATCGCGCTTGATCAGTACAACCTGGTCGCGCCAGAGTAGAACCACCCCGCAAAGAAGAACGTTCGGATAACGGCGACCTCGCGATCCGGGCGTGGCATGGGCATTTCGCGATCAGGCCTATTCAGCCGCCGCTGTCTGAGGCCGAGGCAGGGATACCGAGGCGCGATCGCCAGGGCGAGTGGTCGATGACGCTCTCGGTCGCATGGCGGCCCTTGTCGACTGAGTTGTCGGCCGGGTGGTCACAGGCCGTACAGGGGGCGGGCTGGCCGGCTCCTTGCCCGGCGGATAAACGATCTTGGCCTTGTTCTTGAGCTCTTCCTTGTAACGGTCCACGACCGTGCGCAACTTCTGCTGCTCCAGTTGCGTTCGGATCTGGTCTTTGACTGTATCAAACGGCTTAGTCTCCCCCGCCTCCACGCGCCCGGTGACCTTGATGATGTGGTATCCGAACTCCGTCTCCACGATATCGCTGATTTCGCCGACCTTCATGGCAAACGCGGCTTCGGAAAACGCCGGCACCATCCTCGTTCGGGGAAAGTAATCCAGGTCGCCGCCGCTGCGCTTGCCGGTAGGACAACTCGAATGCTCCCTGGCCAAGGCGGCGAAATCAGCACCGGGCTTCTTTGCCTCGGTCAGTATCTGTTCGGCCTTCTTGCGCTGTTCCTGCTTGGCCTCCTCGGACATAGGCTGACGAGTCTTAGCATCCCTGGTCGCAAAGAGAATATGGCTGGCTCGAACCTCTTCTTCTTTGGGCGTGTAGCGGTTCGCTTTGTTTTGCTCGTAGTAGGCTTTGACGTCTTCGTCGGTGACCCTGAGTTCATCGGCGAACTTCTTTTGCATGATCTTTTCCTGGAGGATCGGCGCCCGGAAACCCGGGGACTTGGGCATTTCCTCCTCCAGTTCGGCAAGATCCATGTCAAACCGTGTCCTGATCTCCTGGGCGGCCTGCTCTTGCGACCAGCCGTTGGCTTGAACCCATTTGTCGAAGGTCTTTCGGAACTCCTCTTTCCATTCCTGGTCAGTCAAAACGATACCTTCCCGCCCGGCCGCCTGAACGATGAGTTCGTTGCCGATGATGTAATCGAACAAGAACTTCATCTGCTGCGGCTTGATCTGCTGTCGTTTCTGAGCGAGCTCCTCAGGGGTGATCTTTCGTCCCTGGGCGATGACCCGGTCGATCTCGCTTTCCATGATGGGCCGGTCGTTCACCACCACCGCCACCTCATCCGCAGGCGCAGTGGCAGCCTTCGATGCCGGCTGGGAACCTGGTGGAGCGATCTGGCCGAATGTAACCATCGCCACTACGCAGACAATCGCTGCAATCGCTAGTACGCTGCTGCATCTCATGAGATACCTTTCAAAATAGCTTTATGCGGCCAAGATCCCAATCGCCATGGGACCCAAGCCGGACCAAGTCTGTTAGCCTAACTAAACCGGGCTGCAAGGTCAAAGAATCGTCACGGGGAGAGACCTTCAGAACAGGTGAACAGCCCAAAACCAGGATGAGCGCAAAAAGTGCCGGCTCTGCCCTGTGATTGAACAGAGCCGGCATTGCTGTTCCCCGCATTCATCCGCGTTGAGAGGCGTATCCACCTCCGCGTCCGAAGGCGGCTCCCTAGCCCCCAGGGAGAAAACGCTTCTCCCGATTCCTCCACGGGAGAGGGGCGTGTCCTAGCTCTTTCGGGAGAGGAGGCTTTCCCCAGCTCCGAATCCGAGAGGAGGGATTCCCGTCTTGCTCCTTGGGACTCCCCTCTTGCTTTTCCCTTCCGCGCTCTTGCCCTCCGGCGCTTTCCCCAGCTCCGCGCTTTTCCCAACCAAGATGCTTTTCCCATTCCTTGTGTGGGGCTGAAAAGGGCGAATCGCGGGAAACATTTATAGGCCATTATTCAATTGTCCGAACCCAAGCTCTCTCGATTCATCTCCTTTCCACCAGCTTCTCAGGCTGAAATCCGGAAACGAAAAAAGGACAGCGTGAGGTCTCTCTCTCGCTGTCCCTCTAATTCCTTTGGACTCGGCCAGTGTCGGACCGCGTGGCCTTTCCACCAGCCAACACTTATATAACCGCCTTTCCGAAACGTGTCAAGAGATGAAAAGCAGGGTCCTTCCAACAGGCCTTTGCCGGAACCCGCCATGAGGTCTTGTCCCCCTGGCTAACGACGTTCGGTCGCTATCCCATTGTCGCAAAAAAACTTAGAGGCCCTATCTCTGCGCCAGTCCAGCCTGCTCCCTTGTCTGCTCGACCGTTTGGTGACCGCTATGACGGGAGGACATAAAGGAAATCACCAGAACTCAGGCACGTACCCCGGAGCGCGGTTGCCCAACCAAAGATTGCCCGGCGGGCTCTTGATCATCTGCAAATGGTGCATTCGCTCAACATGCCCGTCATAGAACCCGACGTTCATCCGAATGCGGGGCACATACCCTTCGCCGCCGGCTTTGCCGTTCACGACGTCCGTTTTGTAGTTCCAGCCACCTAGGCCGGCTGACGGCGGAGCCTTCTCGCCGTGACGAAAACGAAGGCTCTTCTTCATGTCGTCCGCAGGGAAACTACCGTACTTTTCCGGAAACACGCCCGGCTTAGGCAGTTCGACCAACAGTATCGGGTTCCCTCTCACTCCTTTCAAACCCGCGGCAGCGTTGGCCCCGTAGCTCATCCACAACAAGGGCATTCCCACCGGTGTCGAAATGGGACCAGAGACATTGGCCCAGACTGTCCTTTTTCTGTAATCCAGAACGTCAAAGCCAAGAGCCGACTCCTTGTTCTTCACCTTGACCGGAGCGTTGTCGCCCTTCTTGGGAGCTTCATACTCCAGCAGAAGGTCTATGTCATTGGTGTTCCATGCATCGTTTCCAAAACCGCGCCCCGCGACCACATCCTGTATGTCAAGTTCATAGCGGGTCTCAGCGATGAACTTCGGGCGATTGTACAGAGCATCACCGGACAGCAGCTCGCTCCGCTCCCCCAGTATTCTCACGTACAACGCGGGGATGGGCCACGGCTCGGGATCGCTGGGACAGGTGACAATGCCGGCTTGACGATTGGAATACCGGTAGACAATCGCAGCCCACCCGTAGTTCGTGCTGATGCGTTCGGTCTCCCTGCGCGCGGTTATCTCCGCAAGGTTAATCTGGAGGGCCGTTAAGCACTGTTTCAGATTGTTGCCGCAAACACTGGCGCGGGCGGCGTCCTGAGCTGCCCGGATCGAGGGCATCAGGATGGCGATCAGCAGCGCGATGATCGCCACCACCACCAGTACTTCAATCAGTGTGAATGCGGCAACGGGTGCCTTGGCCCGCCGCATGCCACCTCGTGTTCGCTTTCTTCGCGGCATTTTGACGTCCTCGCTCGATGTGCCCCATGTCCAAGGGATCGTCCCCGCCCTCACATATCATTATGCCACGGAATCATGCGTCGGCTCAAGAGCCTTCCGTTTGCCTCATCCCAAACGGCCAGTCATTTGCGATTTCCAAGCGGCCAGATGAAGTGTAGCTTCACCTTCATAGACTCATCAACGGCCCGAGGTCGTAGCGGGAAGCAACATAGAGCGGAAACCGCGGCCCGACCTCGCGACGATGAGCCTCCAGGGCCAGCTCCGGCCGGTTGTTCTGCTCGCTCAGGTGGGAAAGAACCACCCATCGCAGACGCTTGGCCGACTCGCGGACAAGTGCCGCAGCCTCCTGGTTGGAGAGGTGTCCTCCGCTGCCTCGGATTCGAGCCTGCAGGGAGAGCGGGTACGGCCCCGTTGCCAGCAGATGCGGATCGTAGTTGCTTTCGAGGTACGCGGCATCCAGCGTCGGCAGCAGCCTGCGAAGGGCCGCGAAAGAGTGCCCGAGATCCGTGAGAATGCCAAGCCGGCGCCCGGCATGCTCAACCACAAACACTGCACCGTCGGCGGCATCGTGGGGGGTGGGGACGGTATAGACAACGACGCCGTTGAAACGAAGCGGCTGTCCGACTTCAAAGTACCGTACATCCTTCAGGTGGCCCAGATTCTCGCGATAGGCCCGATGCGTCCGCGCACTCATGTAGATCGGCAGGCCGAACTTTCGCTGGTAGATGCCCGCGCAACGCATGTGATCGGCATGGTCGTGCGAAATGATCAAGGCGGTCGCATCGCGTATCTCATGCCCGCGGACGCGCATTCGGCCCTCGGCCGTCTTGCCCGATACGCCCGCGTCAAACAACAAGCGAACGTCTCCCGCCTCGACATAGATGGCGTTGCCGTTCGAACCGCTTTGCAGTGAATACGTGATCACAGAACTCTTCCTCCGACGGCGCCATCAGGGGCCCGCCGCGAGAACTTCTCCACTCTTCACATCGGCTTGCGAGGACATCCAGGCAACCAGATCGTCAAGAAACGGGCGAGGATCAGGCTCGAACTCGATGGTGTGGTGAGCCTCGGGATACTCGACGACGCCCCTGGTTGGCCACGGGAGAGACCGGACGAATGCTTTCGTCTTCTCGTTGTCGATGATGCGGTCCCTGCCGGCCAGGAATACCTTCAGCGGGCACCCCGGCGAGTGCCTGGCCAGCCGCGCCACCCGGGCGTCCAGACGACGCGATGCAAGCATGAACGCCACGGTCGCCCGGGACAGCTTCAGCTTGTCAGACCTGATGAATGCCTGACGGGCGGGATTGGCGGTAAAGAGCTCCGGCTCATCCAGGGGAATGTCGACCAGTTTTCTCCTCGCGACGACAGACGCCAAGCCGATCCGAATCTTTTGCGTCAGGGGCACGTCCACTCGGGGAAACAATCCGGGGGCGACCAGCGTCAGGGTTGCGACCCGAGCCGGAGCATGATTCCAAAAGGCGGCGGCCAGTTTGCCACCCCAACTCACGCCCAACAGGTGAAATCGCGGCAACCCGGTCCGCACGTGCAGTTCGTCCAGCCCGTCAGCGACATCGCGGAGCAACAACCGGGCCGACGAGGCGTGCCCGCGTTCGACCTCGTTGCGGCCGCTGCCTCGACGATCGGGCAGCAGCACGGCAAACCCCGCCTCGGCCAGGTGCGCCGCGGAAGCCTCAAACCAAAGTCCGTGCGACTGGATACCATGCAGGTACAAGACTGCCCCGCGCGGCGATCGAGGCAGCCACAATCTCGCGAACGCCTCATAGTGGTCCGAATGCCGGATCCGAAGCATCTCACAGGGCAACATGATGATTCATGGTATGCGCGAGACGCGCCGGGTCAAAGGGAGACGTCAGGCTGCCCCCGGTCCCTCGGCCGATACCCTCGGTCGCCGGGCGCGACTCCAGAGTTCGCCCCCTACCGTATTTTCACTGTTGCCAGGGCGATTCCGGCAAAGACGATCGCCAGGAGCCAGAAACGCGTGACCGTCTGCGTCTCGGTCCAACCGCCGAGGTGGAAGTGGTGATGAATCGGGGCGACCCGGAAGATGCGTTTCCCGCCGCTCATCTTGAAATAACCCACCTGCATAATGACCGACACGGCCTCGATCACGAACACGCCTCCGACGATGAACAGCATCAGCTCCTGCCGGGTGCAGATTGCCACATAACCGATCATCCCGCCCAGCGGCAATGATCCGGTGTCTCCCATGAAGACCTTGGCGGGATAACAGTTGTGCCAGAGAAAACCCATGCATGCGCCCATCATCGCACCGCACAGCACCGCCAACTCCGCCGTGTGCGGGATGTGGGGGAAAAGGAGGCTGTTGGCCAGTTCGCGATCGCCGCCAATGTAGGCCAGAATCATGAACACGAAACTACAAAGCACCATGCATCCGGAAGCCAGGCCATCCATGCCATCGGTCAGGTTCACCGCATTGGACGTGCCCGTGACCACCAGGATGGTGATGATGAAGAACGCGACCTGGTTCAGCTCCCAGCCGGTCTTATAGAAAGGGACGTTCAGAATGCGAAATGTCTGGATCTGATCGCCGCTGATCGTGGTGGCGTTGTATTCGCCATGCCGGTAAATGTAAAAGCCCAGCAGCACAGCCAAGGCGATCTGAAACAGGAGCTTCTCGTGCATCTTCAGCCCGTCGCGGGTCCCCGTGCGACGCTTGATGGTCAGCTTGAGCCAGTCATCCACAGACCCCAAAGCCGTCAACCAGACCATGCAGAACAACCCCATGGTGATGTAGTAGTTGTTCAGATCGGCCAGCAACAGCACGTTACACAGGATCACCGCCATGATCAGCAGGCCGCCCATGGTCGGCGTGTTCCGCTTATCGGCGTTGTCAAGGTTAAGCTGGGCGTGGTCGAACTCCGCCTGGTCGCCAATGCTGTAGCGTCTGAGTTGCCGGATGAACCATGGCCCCAAGAACCAGACCAGAAAGAAGCCCAACAATAACGCACATGTTCCCCGAAAGAGCGGGTCCTTGTAGGCGTAAGGCCCGGCGGGGTGACCATATAGTGCGTCGAACAAATGGTAAAGCACGTCCAGACCCGTTTCATGCAGGCCCGGCCGGACCGGCCCCTTCGGGAGCCGACGACCGGGGCAGACCGTCTCTTGTTCTCACAATGCAGCCGACGAGCGCAGCTTCTTCCTGCTCCCTGCCCCGACGGGCGTCTTCCCCTCAGGCAAAACCGCCCATTCCCTGATCACCGGAACAAGCTTCTCCAGCGCCAGCAGCCTCGAGCCCTTCATCAGGATGGTGTCATTTTTGTTAAGATACGACACGAGCCGCCGCTTGGCCGAAACTGCTGACGAGTAAGCGTGCGTCTCCACTGCTCCGCCGGAGACCGCCTCGATGGTTCGACTGACCAGCCGGGATTTCTCTCCAATGGAAATGACCATGTTCACGCCGCTGCCGGCGATTTTCTCGGCCGCCTGACGGTGCAGTTCATCCGATGCCTGACCCAACTCCCGCATGTCACCGACAATCAGGACTTTTCGCCCCTCGGTGGGCAGGCTGACCAGAACATCCACGGCCGCTGCCAGTGAGGCGGGGTTCGCGTTATAGGCGTCGTTGATCAGGGTCAAGTCTCCGACGCGCTGATACTCGAGCCTCATGGGAGGCAACGAAAACGTCGCCAAGCGGGCGGCGATCTCCTCGTGATCGACGCCCAGACGTCGAGCCACGCCGATGGCGGCAAGAGCGTTCAGAACATTGTGCCGACCGGGAACCTGAAGCTCGTACTTGAACCGGTCATTCACCGTGAACTCCAGATGGACCGGCGGAAGCGTCTGACTCACCCTCCGGTCAGCTTTCTTGGCCATACTAACCTGAAGGCTGGTCATGCGGATGTCGGCGCCCTTCCACTCGCCGAACGTCACGCACTTGAGCCCCGCCAGTCGCCGATCCCGCTCCAAGGTCTTGCGAAGCACCTCGCAGTCGGCATTGACGACGGCCAAGCCTTCCGGCCGCAGGTAGTGCAGCAACGAAAGCTTCTCCTCTGCGATTTGACCGAGACTTCCCAAGCCTTCGAGGTGGGCCTCCGAAACACCTGTGACGACGGCGATTTCGGGCTCGACCAGCTTGGCCAACGCGGCGATCTCGCCCGGTGCATTCGTCCCGACCTCACAGACGACGAAGGCATCGGACGGCTCAACCGACAGCAGCGTCAGCGGGACTCCGATGGAATTGTTAAAGCTCTTGACGGAGGCCCGGCCCTGCCAGCGTCCGGAAAGCACATGGGCGATCATCGTCTTGGTCGTGGTCTTGCCGTTGCTGCCGGTGACTGCGATCACGTTCAGCGATCCGCCGACCACCGAGCGGCGATAATAACGGCCCAGGCGCCCAAGGGCCTTTACCGTATCGTCCACGCGGATCAGGAGAGCTTCCGGCTTCGGGTCGGTCACCCGGCTGGGGCCCACTCGTGAAGAGGGGAGCTTGAAATCGTTCCGAACGACCGCCGCCGTCGCCCCGCCGGCTATCGCCTGCTCCACGAAATCATGCCCGTCGAAGCGTTCTCCGGGAATCGCGATGAAAAGATCGCCGGGTTGGACCTCCCGCGAGTCGATGCAGACGCGCGAGAAGCTACCGGCTGATACCGGCCGATCGCAGGTTCCTTCCAGTGCTTCAATCCCCTCGGCAAACGTCAAAGGTCTCATGCCCTGATGCCCTTCTCTGGGTTCGGATCGCTCTCGCCCCCAGCCCCCGATTGATCGTTTCCACCCTCCCGGTGTTCATCGGCTGTTCACCTCAACCCCGACAGGACTTCTGCCGCAACGGCCGAGTCATCGAAAGGAAAACGCTCCCGGCCGATTTCCTGGTAAGTCTCGTGTCCCTTGCCGGCCAGCAGAACAATATCCCCCCTGTCCGCGAAGCCAATCGCCGCTTCGATAGCCTTCCGTCGATCGGCTTCCACGCAAACTCGGGAAACGTCGGACGGATCGAAACCCGTCATGATTTCCTCAATGATGCTCATCGGTTCCTCGGTCCGCGGATTGTCGCTGGTCACCACGATGCGGTCTGCCCACTCGGCAGCCACTCGTGCCATTCTCGGGCGCTTCGTGCGGTCGCGGTCGCCCCCGCATCCAAACATCACGATCAGCCTGCCACCACTGCGCTGCACCAGAGGCTTGAGGGCTGATAGCACGTTCTTCAGGGCATCATCGGTATGGGCGTAGTCGACCAACACGGTGAAACCCCGGTCTCCGCGAGCCCTTCCGGCGGGCGTTTCCACGCGCTGCAACCGACCCGGGATGCACTTGGCCGCCTCCAGCCCGGCGACCACGGTCACCAGCGGCACCCCCAGCGCGATCGCCGAACCCGCCGCCGCGAGGCTGTTCTGAACATTGTGATTGCCGATCAGCGGTGAGCACAATTCGCAGGATTCCTCGCGTCCCGAGGCGGTGACCGTCCCGCGGAGTACGAGAACAAACCTTGTCCCCGAGGCACTGATCTCTTTGATGATGGCACAAACATCCGGCACCCGGCCGTCAGGGCGACTGGCGTTCAACTGCACACCGTAACGGATCACGCGCCCGCGGCAATCCGCTGCGACGGCGTCGCCGTGAGGATCATCCATGTTGACCACCGCAGCCGCGCTGGAATCCAAACCGTCAAACAGTTTCTTCTTGGCCCGCAGGTATGACTCCATATCCCTGTGGTAATCCAAGTGGTCACCGGTCAGGTTGCTGAACGCCCCGACGGAAAACCGAATCCCCGCACACCGATCCTGGTCCAACGCGTGGCTTGACGCTTCCATGACCGCATGGGTCGCACCGGCCTCAAAAGCCTCCGCCAGGTAACTCATGATTGCCGTTGCCGGCGGGGTGGTCATCGAGGCCGTCACCTTGCGAGCCAGCAAATCGTATTCGATGGTACCCAATAGCGCGGTCGGGCATTGAGCCACCTGAAGAATGGACCGCATCATGAAACAGAAAGTGCTCTTACCGTTGGTGCCGGTGATCCCAATGACCCGGAGCCGGCCGTCCCGTTGAGCCTTGTCCAAACCATAGAGCGTCGCAGCCAGGCGGCCGGCCACTCCGCGGCTGCTGCCTACCACCAGACCCGCCACCCCAGGCGGTAAAGCGACTGGTCTCTCGCTGACCACCGCCACGGCGCCCTTTTCGACCGCCGCCTCCACAAACGCGTGACCATCGGCGCGCAGGCCGGTGGCCGCGACAAAACAGGCTCCAGGCGTCACCTGTCGGGAGTCTTCCAGGACCGACGTGACCACAGGGTCGCATGGACCGTCCCATCTTTCGATCAGGCCGGTCTCACCGATCAGTTGGCTCCATCTCAATCCATGATTGGGCATCTTCTTCCGTCAGTTCCTCGTTCCAGTATGTCCTAAGGCGGACCGCCTTTTTGCAGGCCGCAACCCAAGCGCTCTGCGATCCAGAAACATGCGCGCAAGCCGCACAGATGTCTGGCCGTAAGGTTCTATTCCAGTTGACGGACAGCCTCCGTGCAAAGGACGGATCCCTTACTCGCCGAACGTGACCCGCGCGGCAGGCATGCGAACCGGGGGCAACCGCCGGCGATCGCGAAACCAGGGCCAAATAAACCTTGGCACCGACGGGAATGGGCTCTGACCGTACCGCGCAAATCGTCTTATCCCTTGCCCGCTGTATGAGGCGGCCGTGGTCTGTACCCCGGACAACGCGCTTCACGAGTCCGGACAAACGCCTGACATCACAAATCAATTGTATTTCGTTTGGGAATCCCTCGCCAGATTAGCGTGTTTCTGGGGCTCCTCCTTGTCAGGCGGGACGTTTAAATAGGGCAAAACACCCTCCATGATCGTCTTGACCGCCGGCAACGCCACCGTCGCGCCGTAGTAGCCTATGCTCCTCTTGGGCTTGCGGATCATGACCAGGACCGCAACCCTTGGGTCGCTGGCCGGGGCCGCCGCGACGAAGGAACCGAGATAGGCATCCGGTTCGTAATGGCCGCCTCCGATTTTCGGTATCTGTGCCGTCCCGGTCTTACCCAGCAACTGCCATTTGGGGATATTGGCCGGTTTCCCGGTCCCCTCGGTGACGACTCCGATCAACAGCTTGCGTATGGTCTCGGCGGCCGTCGGGTTGATTCTCTGACCCTTGTCGATTACACGGCTGTTGTCCCGCACCAGCTTTCCGTCGCGGTCGATCACAGCCAGAACCACGCGCGGCTGAATCAGACGGCCTCCGTTGACCAAGGCGCAGAATGCCGTCAAGATCTGCATGGGTGTCACCGCGATTTCCTGCCCCATGGGAACCGAGGTCGTCGTGAACTTGTCCCATTTCCGCAAGGGCATGAGCAGGCCGGGGTCCTCACCCGGCAGGTCGATACCCGTCGGGTGGCCGAAGCCCAGCGCATAGAGCGCCTCGTACATCCTTTGGTTGCCCAGACGTTCCCCCAGTTTCGCCATGCCGATGTTGCTGGACTTGGCCAGAACCTCTGCCGTGGTCAGAAAGCCGTAAGGATGATGGTCGTGCAAGCGGCGAGCCCCGACGGCATACAAGCCGTTTTCACAGAAGATGGACTCGGTTGGCGTCGTCACGCCTTCGGCCAGAGCGGTCACCATCACGAAGGGCTTGAAGATACTACCCGGCTCCACCGGATCGGTGAGTACGCGGTTTCTTCGCCGTTCCGGCGGGACCTCCGAACCTTCGGAAGGCGCATAGGTCGGCTGGTTGGTCATAGCGAGCACCTCGCCGGTCTTTGGATCCATGACCACGCCCAGGCCGCACTCGGCCTGAAAACGTGCGACCTGCTCCGCAACCGCCTTCTCAACCATTTCCTGAATAGCGACGTCGATGGAGAGCACGACGTTGTCACCGTCCCGCGGGGCAACGGAAGAATCAGGCACGGGAAGCACCGCCCGCCGTCGCACGTCGCGGTAGACGTCCCGCTTGCCGGGCGTCGCGTGGAGATAGGCCTCAAAATACTTCTCGACGCCCTCCAGCCCATTGCCGTCCTTTCCGACAAAGCCGACGACGTGAGAAGCCAGCGAACCCATGGGGTAGGTGCGAAAAGGCTCATTGTGGACGCCGATGCCGACGATCTTGGCTTTTTTGATCTCCTCCACCACCCTGGCATCCACCGACCGCTTGAGAACGACGTAGCCGGGTGCAGTGGGCTCGTCCAGAAGTGCCCGAATCTCACGGGCCGGCATGTTCAGGATACCGCTGAGGGCTTGAGCCGCCTCCCCTCTGTCCTCCATGGGTCGTGGATCGGCAAAGACCGTTGGAAGCTCCTGGCTTCCGGCCAGCACGCGAAATCGCCGGTCGAAAACGAAACCCCGTCGGGCAGGCATGGGAATGGTGCTGATCTGCCGTTCCTGAGCATATCGCTGCCAGAAAGGCGCTTCCTTGGCCCGCAGATGAACCAGACGCCCGACCAGCAGCGCCAATGCCCCGCAGATCAGATAGATGATCCACTGTGCGACCCGCATTCGTTGTGCGGCTGCCGATCCCACGGAGCAACCTCCTACGTTCCGTCAGCGTCGGCCCGGTGTTCCCGGCATCATGCCGGAGTTTTTCTGTCCGCTCTTCTGAGCTTCTTCGAGCAAACCAAGTTCTGCCGCCCGCTGGCGGATCATCTCGGGCGATTTCAGCCTGGCCAGATCCATTTCCTGCTGAGAAATACGTTCGTTGACCCGGGCCTGCTCGATTTGCAGCTCCTGAAGACGTCGATCGTGCCGGGCTCGCTCGACCCGTGCACTCACCACCGCCAGACCGATCATGGTCAGGCCGATCAGAAGACCGATCATCCGGGGAATGGTCATGTCGACGACCGTTTCGACGAATCCGAGGTCGGCTTGCGCTCAGGCAGGCGAATCCTGTCGCCGACTTTCAGCTTCGCCGGATTGATGTTCTTGTTGAGTTTGACGATTTCTTCCCAGTTTGCCGATCCGCCCAGTTCCTTGCTGGCAATCAGGGCCAGGGTATCTCTCGGCCGAATGGTGTACCAGCGATAACTGCGATCATCCGACTTCTCCGAGGAAATCGACCGTTTCTCCCCCGAGGAGGCTTTGGGCTCGTTGCCCTGCTCGGATTTGGCCTTGTTGCCCGTTGCAGATGCCAGAGAATCGTGGTCACCGGTGTTGCGAGCGTCCTTCGGCTTGTCCACGGCATCCGGCACCGTGCGTGCCTTCGCCATCACCTCCGCGTTGCCCTTCCTCTGGTAGGCGTCAAGCAGCTTCTCCGGCGGGGGAACAACCCGTTCGGCGTGAAGCAGCCGAAGCCCCGTGCTGCCCTCCGAATCGGGTGATGATGAGCCCGGGTCCTCAGGGCGAACCGGACTGCGACCGACCGTTACATCGCTGTCCATGGAGCCGTTCCTGAGGTTCACGGGTAGCACGGGAATCAGGAGGGTTTGGCCTGTCTGCACGACGTGCCGGTCGCGGATCCTGTCGCGGTTCGATTTCAAAAGAAAGTCCACAACCTCGGTGGACTGGCTGTTGTAGTGCTTCCTGGCAATCCTCATGAGGTTGTCGCCCTTTTGTACCACGTAGGTGGCAGGCACGGTCAACTCACTCGTGACAGGCAAACGGTCAACCGGAAGCGAAGGCGATGTTTGAGATCGTTGCACCTCGGGAGGCGTTTTGGGCGGGTCCGGCTCGGGCGATGGTTTCGGCCCGTCCGGTCGGGACAAAGGTGTCACGTCATTCGTCGGAGCGACGCGAACCGGCGCGACCGTCGGGGCATCCGGCCCGACCCGCGGTTGGGGCATTAGAGCCTCGGTCAGCTCAGAGCTGCCGGGCCCCAGCTCACGATAGTCCGGCTTGGCGTTAAAGACCGCGGGGTTCGGCAGCCCCCTATTCCACGGTTCCGTTGCCCGAGTCAGTGACTCCGCAACATGCTCCCCCGTAGACACAGCCGGGCTCGTGGCCGTGCTTCGCGGAATGATCGGTTCGGGCAGCCGAGCAAGCGTCTCAGGCCGACTGGCGGCCGAGTTGCCGTGCCGCGACAACATCATCTGGAGATCGCCGCTCGGTGGATGATTGCCGGTCTGCAACAGCAACACCGCAAAGACCACGATGAAGCCCAGACCCATCAGCAGCCCGATTTTCGTCTCGCGAGTCATCGAAACCTCCGTGTCAAACGTGAAGAACCCGTCCTTGAACAACGGATTGCGAGGCGCCGGCAACGGTCGCAAACCGCTCACGCTTCGTCGTTGCGGCACGGCCAACGCATGCAGGCCGGCCACGATACAGACAGCGATATCCCAGGCGTCATTCCCCCACGCCGACCTCAAGCCGCCCGCGCCGGCGACGTTCAGTCAGGCCACGTTCTGCACATCTGCGGTACGCACGGCGACGCGAAGTTTCGCGCTGCGCGACCGGGGGTTGAAGTTTACCTCTTCGTCCGAAGGACGGATCGGCTTCTTCGTTCTTACTTCATACACGCCAAGTCGCTGCCGTGCAAGAAAGTCTCTCTTGACCAGCCGGTCTTCGCCGCTGTGAAAACTGATCACGGCGATTCTTCCGCCGGGCGACAGCCGCGTCGGCGCCAGCTTCAACAAGGTTGTGAGATTCTCGGTCTCCCGATTCACCGCCATCCGTAACGCCATGAAGGTTCGCGTTGCCGGGTGCAGCCTTCCGGGGCGCGAGTGCACCGACACGCCCAGCGCCGAGCAGACGATTCTCACAAGCTCGGCGGTGGTCCGAATCGGTCCGTCGCGACGCGCCTGACAGATTCGCCTTGCTATTCGTCGGCTACGACGTTCCTGGCTGTGACTATAGATTAGATCGGCCAATTCGCGCTCGCTCAACGAGTTAATCAGGTCGGCTGCGGTGATGGTCAGCCGATCATCCAGCCGCATGTCCAACGGTTCCGACTCCGCGAAGGTCAGGCCGCGCCCCCCGCCGAGCAGTTGATCAGTACTGACACCGAGGTCGACAACGATGACATCCACTCTATCGACGCCAAGCCGATCCAGCACATCACCCAGGTTTGCGAAGTTGTCGCGGATCAGATCGATATGGGGGCCGCCCCCGGCCAAACCCGCGCGTTCGAGCCTGGCCTTGGCCCTGCCCAAGTTGTAGGCGTCAACGTCCAGTGCGATCAGCCGGCCGGCCGGACCGATCGCCCGCGCCAGCAGGCAAGCATGGCCGCCATGGCCCACGGTGGCGTCCACAACGATCTCGCCGGGTCTGGGGGCCGTCCATGCCATCAGGGGCCCACATAACACGGGTTCATGCTCGATCTGATCGCGATTCACGACCAGCCCGCACCCCGACGCCGGATATGGGTTGATTCCTCCCAATCTTGCATCAAGAGGGCACGGTCACACCTCCCTGGCGACCCGTACCCGTACTCCCTGATCGCTGACGGTATTGGCCGCGTCTTCCGAGGGTTGCGCGAGCACAGGTTTCTCGCATCTCTGGGCCACCGCCGACCCGTCCGCGTCCTCGGGTCCGGTCTTGGATGGCCCCGCGAAAAACAATGCCCGCCCCCTGACGCTAGCCGCAACTGCCAGTGGAAACCGATCCGACAATCAGGGAGTGTGCTCAGCCCGGCGACTCCGTTCGCTTCCGCTGCTGAATCCCTCAGGCTCAAGCGCGACCCACATCTCACACGACGACTGATCGCGCCCCCACTAACCATCCAGCCGCTTGTTCCACTCGCTGCGACTCCCACAGAGACCTCGTTCAGGAAATCCCGACGTCCCCGTCTTTAATGATTATGGGCTGGTCGGGAAGAGGATCCGATCCGCGCCTGTCGAACCCCCTTCCCTGACCGTTCCCTCGCTCTCGCCAATGACCCGGCCTTCATTCGACCGGCCTACTTTCAAGGTTCGCAATCCTCAACGCGCACCGTTGAGCTTGCTTACCTCTGTTTTCAGTCTTGCCTGTCGCAGCAGATCGGGGTAGCGACTCCAGTTCTCTTCAATAAAGCGTCCAAACTGCTCCCGATTCCAGATCACCAAGTGATCCCGCTGACCGGCCAGCGTGACTTTCCTCCCAAGGCCCGTGTATTCCAGAGCCCTTTGGGGCAAGACCACCCGACCTTGCCTGTCGATGTCTAGCAGGGTGGCCATTGCGTAGAAGACCTGCTCGAAATCCTCCTTCTCATCGTTGGCCGTCAATGAAGCGTGGTAGGTCTCGGCATACTGCTCAAAGTAGCGATCAGCGTATAAGGCCAACGTTCCTCGGCGACTGCCAGGCACCAGATAGAAACGCGTTCCGTCCTTCTCGGGGTCCATTTGGGATCGAATACTGGCAGGGATCGACAGACGGTTTTTCGGATCAACCACAAGCTCGTAGGTCCCGGTGAAAATCATGAAACCCGCGATGTACTCGTCACCCACATCAATCCATTTCGATGCTCAATGATGGGAATACATAACACATGGACCCACTCGATTGCAAGTCCTTTTTGGAGAATAATCGCGCGTTTTTTTTCTTTTTTTCTTTCGGGATTTGTTCGCCCCACAGATGGGGCTCGGCGATCTTGGTCAGCAAATGAATCGTGCCTGCAGAAACCCCATGCGCAAAAAGTGCGCCGTGTTCAGGCTCAGCCGCATTGGTTCAAATGCCATGAACACAATGCCATGAACGCGCCCGCGACCGGAGATGGCGATCAGAGAGCGGTTGTGCGCGGCCTGGGGTGATCGAGACGTCGGGAGTAAACCCCTGAACGTGGTAGAAAGTGGGGGCGCGCGCGGGAACAATCTGCCACGCCCGCGAATGGGTGGAAACCCGGATGTCGTCTCACGGAGCGATTTGATCTTCGGCTGGATCGGCCGAGATCGCGACTTCTTCCGCGCCCAACACGTCGCGGAGTCGGTCGCATTGGACTCGGGCTTGAGCTGTCCAAGTCTGGCCTGCGGAGACTATTGAGCCATCAAACCGAAAGGCAGGTTCCCAGCGTCTGTACAAAAACCGAACTTGCTTGAGTGCCAAGGCGACGCATTACCGTCTTGGGGAGTTCTTTGCGCCCTGGCATTTGCATCAGCCCGTTGCAGCATCGAATGCCTCTAAGTTTTGTTCAAAACGGATGATGCGCCTACCACCGTCGACGGTTTAATCCACGGATCCGCCTACGAATCGATCGCCGAAACGGATGGCGGACTCCGCAAGTTGACCTGATTTCGCTCGGCGCAATGAGGCACGCATGGTCAGATTGGCGGCTCGGAAGGGGGCGGTCCTCCCTGCAACACCAACAGCCGCCGTTCCATCAGCAGTTCGTTGTTGGCAAAGAGCTGAAAGCGATAGGCGCCGGGCTGGGGAAACGTCACGTTGCTCAACTGGAAATTCAGCTCGGCCACCACCCGCGGGTCGGCAAAGTGAATCACGCCTTCGCCGGCGAACAACGGCGGATGGGTCTCGTTGTCCCCCACCAGGGCGAGCTTGATCCGCACATTGCCTCGACCGTCGGTCAGGACGACATGCACGGCCAACTGGGGATGTACCACCGGAAAGCGGCGAGCCGTAATGGTCGAGAAAGTGCCGAGCAACGTGCACTTCTTGGTCGCAGGATCCTGATAAATAGCATCACAGACAATCATGGCCAGCGCTACCGGCGCCGGCGCGCCAAGCTTTTCCTCAGGCATTGCCGCGTCCTCCACAGCCGACATGCTACGGTCCGGCGGGGAGTCTGTCACTCCCCATCCTGCAACGGACGAATCGTCCCGGGCAAGGGTTCTTTTTCGTCGTTTTCGTCGGTCGGCCTGGGCTCGGGGTGTACGGTCACATCGGCACCGGGAACGACTTCACCAATTCGTTTCTCGATTGCCTCGGTGAGGTCATGAGCACTGGCCAACGTCGTGCTGCCGTCCACATAGACGTGGATGTCGACAAAGAGACCGGGACCGGATGGTCGCACGCGAACGCGGTGACAGCCGCTGGCTCCGGGAACGCCGTCCACCGCCGTGCGTATCTGCTCCGACAGACCGGCCGGGGCCGTGTCGAGCAGGGCCTGCAGGGTACGTTTGCCGAGTCGAAGGCTGACCCAAATGACAATCAGCGACACCCCAAGGGCCGCAACCGAGTCCGCCCTTGAAAGCCAGGCGCCGTGCCGGGGATAAACGTCTCCAAGTCGAACTCCAATCAGGCCGAGGATCACCACCGAAGAGCTCCAGACATCCGTGCTGAAATGCAGGGCGTCGGCTTCAAGAGCCTGACTTCCGTATTTGCGAGCGGTCCTGTGCAGGACCCTGCTCCGCGACACGTCCACCAAGATGGAAACGGCCATGACGCCGAATGCCCAGATCGAGGCATCCACGTGCACGTGCTTGGCGATCAGTCGATGCACGGCTTCGTAGGCAATCCATCCGCAGGTCAGCAGCAACAGAATGGTCTCGAAGAGAGCAGATACGTTCTCGATCTTCCCGTGGCCGTAGAGATGCTCTTGATCGGCCGGCTTGTCGGAAGCCCGAACGGCGAACAGCGTCACCAGGGCGGTGACCAGATCGAGCGCCGAGTGAGCCGCCTCGGCCAGAATGCCCAGACTGCCGGTCATCAGGCCTACGACAACTTTAAGTAGGGTAAGCGCAATCGCAGCCAGGACAGAACTGCCGGCCGCCCATTGCTTCTCTCGCTGCGCGGTCGTGTTGTCCAGAGCAGGCACGCCTTAGCTCTCCTCAGCCTCGCGATACTCATTTCGCCAGACCGATCATCAGGCCTTCAAAAGTCAACGCGGCTTCGGCTTCCTCGTCGGACCGGACGCAACGATTGGGGCCGCTCTTATCGAGCGGCCCGCTCACCGATCAGTCTACTATCTCAGCGTCCGATGGTTCGGTCAAGCACGCTTTCCGGGCCGGCCTTGTCGAGGGCTTGTGGCTCTCTGGACGGCTCTTTCAGAACCTCCGAGCGCACAATGGGCCGGACCGCAACGCGGGCACACGACAATCGGGGTGCTCACCTGCGGTCGCGGTTGTAAAAGAACCTCTCAACACCATCGCAGCGTTTGTCCGGCGAGTTTCTTAAGATGCCAAACCGGCAGTCCGGCCGACAAAGGATTCGGAGCCGGTCGGGTGACAGAACGGTAAGCGGGCGCATTCAGTCTGCGCAATAGGGGTCCGGCTGGACGTCGGGTCCGCTCAGGCAGGCTCGGAAGACGACAATATCCGATGCGTCGACACGACCGTCTGAGGTGAGATCCGCGTTCCGGCACTCGGGCGGGAGGGAAGCGCCGACGGGCGTCAAACATCCCTGAAGATAGCCGAAGTCCTCCTGATCAACATCGTTGTCCCTGTTGAAATCGCCTGGTGCCGGCCGGACGGTCAGGGTGACCGTGAGTATCTGGGGTGCGTTGATTGCCTCATCACTTCGGATCTCCAGGTGGGCGACATAGTCACCGGGCAGCAGCAAACCGACATCGTAGACCAGCCAGATGGTGTCCGTCTCGGTCGAGCAGTCTCCGGATGCAGGATCGGCCCAGACCCAGCTCGCGTCGCTGGTTATCGTGTAGTTGTAGGTTCCCAGGCGGGCGTTGCTCAGCGTAAACGAATCGGTCTGGGGCGGCGGGTTGTGAGCCCAGGCGACGCTTCTCGAAATATCCTTCGGCGAGAGCAACATAACCGGTTCGGGACCCGCGATGATCTCAAAGAACGCGGTGTTGTTCAGCGTGCCGGTAACGTACTGGGCATTCACGCCCCAGGCCCACGCCCCAACCTGAGCGGCGGTATGACCTGTCGAGGACCAGGAAACGGTGGGGAGGTTGCCCTGACCATTGTTCTGCGTGACGGTCAGCCCGCCGGTTTCGTGGTCGGCGGTGACGAGAATCAGCGTATCAGTCCGGCCCGCGGCCCAGTTGAGAGCAATCTGGACGGTGTTGTGGAACTCAACGACCTCGTATACGACGCGTGCGATATGGTTCGCGTGCGCAGCATGGTCTATGTTTCCCCCTTCGACCATGAGCAAGAAGCCATTCGGCTCATTGTCGAGGATATCCAAGGCCGTGACGATCATCTGGGAAAGGTGCGGCAGGTTGCCGAGACCGTCGTACTCGTACGGCATGTACTCAGCGGTGCCAAACTGGCCCGAGAGGAAGCTGATGAGATTGGTGTCAACAGCCTGCATGCCGGCGCGATCCGTTACGACGGTGTAACCGGCCGCGGAGGCCGCCGAGGTCGTGATGCCGTTGCCACCTCCGCCGAGCAAGACGTTGGGCCGGGTCTGGTTAAGGTAATCACCGGCAATCTGTGCTCTGTTGTCCCGGTTGTACTCGTGGGCCCCGAAAGCGGCGGGTGTTGCACCGGTCATCGCATCCGAGGTAACCAAACCGGTGCGTGTTCCACGGGCCTTGTAGAGTTCGAGGAGCGTCTGCAGCTCTCTTCCATCACCCGGGTAGGCCATGGAAACCACGCCATTGTTGACCTTGTGGCCGGTGGCCATGGCGGTGCCGGCTGCGGCGGAGTCCGTAACTGAGTTGTCGGCCGAGTAGGTCGTAACCTGGGCCCGATAAGGCAGCGACTCGAAGCAAAGAGTTCCGGGCTGGCCATTGAGATACATGCCGCCGGCCTTCACATGCTCGAAACCCATCCCGTCACCGATCATGAAAATGACGTTCTTCGGGGAAGCCGCCCCGGCAGGGCTGATCATGCAAACAAGCACAAGACCGGTCAGGATTCGACTCAGAGCGTGTGCGAGGAGAGTAGGGCATGGCCGGAGCCGCCGACGGCGGCGGTGACCTTCCGCTCGGCCTGGGGCCGGCAGATACGGCAGGTCTCGGTCGCCGTGGCGATCTCGACGCTGCCCTACCGCCCGGCCGGCCCCGCTGCTTCTGACACGCGCTCTCAGGCTATGTCTGGACATGCGTCACCGCCCGGAATCTTTTTGGAGTCGCTGCCTCGTCGCGGTTCCTCCCCAGAGACCACGCCGACGACGGATAGGACGACGAGGCTCATTTTAGTCAGACAGCCGCCACAGAAAAAGCCTGAATCTCAAAGAATCTGTCGCCTGAGCGGGTCTGGCATCCGCCCAGCCGGACAGGCAACGTCGTCATTGCCGGTCTTACAGTTCCCCTGACTTAGGCGCCGGCTTGGTGAGCGCCAGGCAGCACAAGGCTCCGACAAACCGCACCTGTTCGGTCCTGAACGGCGTGGCCTCGGCCAGTGACGCCAGATCACCGACAGTGTGAAACGGCTCTTCAAGGGAGTGAAGTTGAAGAAGGCGCACGCGGAACCGACCATGGGCTTTTGTCAGTCCTTGGAGGATTTTTGGCGGCGTGTCTTTCACGAGATCATACATGAGCGCCCAACCGCCTGTTCGTAAGACCCGGTACACTTCGTTGAGTCCGGCCGTCGCATTCTTCCAGTGATGAAGCGCGCCGCTGCTGACGACGACATCAAATGATTGATCGGCGAACGGCAAACGCTGCGCCGGCGCGGCAAGAATCTGAATCACATTGGACAGTCCTGCACGGCGCACGTTCTCCTGCGCCTGGCGCGCCATTGCCGTGCTCACGTCGACTCCTATTAAGCGGCGGTCCGGACGGAGTTCGTGAAGACTCAACAGCAACCGGCCTGGGCCGGTACCGATGTCCAGTATGCTTCCTTGCCGGCAATGGGCGGCGATATCCTCGGCCAACAGACGATAGTGCTCCTGGAAGATGCGGCTGCGACTCAATGCGTCGTATAACACTGTCCCGGGCCAGGGAATGCCTTCCGGATGCATTCGCTTGAGAAGGTCGCTCCACATTACGCACATCCTTTTGCGGACTCGCTTGCGCCTCTGTCGGGAGTCAAAGACAGCGGGGTTTTCGGTCCGGTTGCCTCTGGGCGCGGCCGTCAGGACGCTGCCGACTTGCCGGGCCATGCGGCCGAATTCGAATCCGGCACACCCGCCACGTGCGTTACGACGGCCTCGGCGGCCGTTTCTCCCGAGTGGACGCAGTCGGGAATGCCCACGCCGCCGAAGGCACTTCCGCCGATAGCCAGGCCGGGCCACGACGCCAGCTTTCTGTGAATCGCTGCCACCGCGTGAAGATGTCCCACCGGGTACTGCGGCATCGACCTGGGCCAGCGGTACAGCTCGACGAACCGCGGAGGGGCTTCGATACCGAGAAGATCCCGGAGGTCTCGCAGGACGGCGTCGCGCAGTCTCGCATCGTCCATCTCATAGACTTCAGGCTGCATTGCCCCGCCAAGAAACGCCCGCATCAGCACCCAGCCATCGGGAGCACGGCCGGCGAACTTCACGCTGTTGAAGGTCACCGCGATCAAAGTTCTATTCTCCACGAAGGGCACGACGAACCCGAAACCATCAAGCGGGCCGGGCACGTCTTCACGTCGATACGCCAGCGACATGGTCGCCGACGAGGCATAATCAATTGAGGCGAGATCATCGGCCAGACTCGTATCGAGAGTCCGGACCAGTTCCGCCGAATGATAGGCCGCGCATGTAAGGATCACGCCATCGGCGATCTCGCCGGTGCCGTCGGCGAGTGAAACCTGCCACCGATTCCGGACCGGTGCGATGCGGGTCACGGGTGCGTTCGTCCGGATCGCATCGGCAGGCAGACGCGATCGCAGCACTTCGATCAGCCGCGACATACCGGAAGCCAGGGAAACGAACATGCTATATCGTGCACCGCTGTCGACGCTTTGGGCGGTGTTGCGTTGTTTGGACGCCCGGGCCATGGCCTTGGCCGCGCGCCGCATGCCGAGTATCAGACTTCGATGCTCGGCCTCCATTTCAAGAAAGCGGGGCATCGTGGCTCGCAGGCCGAGCATCTCGGGATCAGCGGTATAGATGCCCCCGACGAGCGGCTGGGCGACGCGTTCCAGGGCTTCGCGGCCGAAACGACGGCGGACGAATGAGGCCAGGCTTTCATCGCCGTCGTGGCCGTGGTCTTTTGCGGGTAAGATCAGATCTAGGCCCATGCGGAGCTTGCCCGGCCACGAGAACAGCCGGCTGGTCACAAAGGGCATGATCCGCGACGGTGCCAGGAGCAGAAAGCCTTCGGGGATCGGATGCAGGCGGCCCTTACGGACAACGAAGGTCCGTCGGAAGGCTGGATTGGTAGGGATGATCTCGTCGGTGAGTCCGAGCCGCTTGCACAGTGCCAGGGCCCAGGGTTTCTGGGTGATGAACGAGTCGGGGCCGGCCTCGACGAGGAAGCCGTCGTGCCGGTTGGTCACCAGCGAGCCGCCGAGCTGATCTCTGGCCTCCAGGACGCGGACGTCGATCGGCGTGCCCCTTGCGGCGGCCAGCTCAGCCACCCGGTAAGCGGCCGCCATGCCCGATACGCCCCCACCGACAACGATGATTCGTTTGTGATCCGATCGCGTATCCGCCATCACAGAACCCAGGCAACCACCATGGCTCTGGACCCCTGAGCGCGCAGGTGATCCCTCTGGTCATCATAGTGACGTCGGAGAAGAATGACAGGGGGCAAACGGCCGACCCCGCGCACCGTCGGCGCTGCCTGGAGGTTTCAGGGCAGGTCAGGATCGACGCGATTCCGGAGAAGGGAGAGCAGCAGTATCCGGCACAAGCGGAGTTGTCGGCGTGATGTCACCGGCCGAGTTCGAGCTGAGCACCCTCTGCCTGCCGAAGATGGCCCGGTCGAAGCGGACGGCAATGATGCCGCCGACGACCCCCAGGATCAGTTGGGCGGTGTCGATGTTGTAGCCTCGAAATGCGGTCACGCTTATGGAGGTAACCGCGATGATCCAGGTGGAGGTCACCACAAGGGCCATGCTGGGACGATGTCGGGTTGCCCGGCTCCACAGCACGATCAGCCCGGCCACCAGAATGTATTGCAGCAGGCCGCTGGTGTAGTCGCCGAGCAAACTGCTCCACGAGCGGTTGAAATTGCCGACTGCAGGCCACCAGGTCGTGTGCATCGGGGCCTGTGCCGGGGTGCTCAGTATGATGGAGCCGACGGCCCAGGCCAGCACCACGCCGCTGATCACCGCGACCAGGCCGCGAAGCAAGGTCATCGGCGACTGGTGAATATCCGGAGAAGTGCCCACGACGGTCCAGCCGACGACACAGCCCAGCAGGCAACAGAGCCACGCCGTGAACAGGTCGCGAGGATCGGCCACGTGCGAGATGGTGAACAACTGGATGGCTTCGACCACCACGGCCAGCGCCAGGGAACGGGTGAGGGCGTACCAGACGGAGCGCATCCTGGAGCGTCCGGCCTCCCTCGCCGAAAGTAGCAGCACAAAAGCCAGCAGGCCGTAGGCACCGGCCGATATCACCTTGTCCATGACCGCCATCGGGCTGAGCGATGCATCACCCGGCAGCCACAGCCATTGCTGCGGCAACGCCCGCAGATGTGCAATACCCTTGGCCAGATGCGTCGGCGTGGGCTTTACGTCCATCGGGGCCAGGGCGTAAGTACACACGCAAATCATGACCGTCATCGCGGCCATAGCCATCGGGTGTACTCGCAGCTCGCGATAGAGCCACGCGTGGGCGTTACGCAGGATGCGCTGAAGGGATGGGGCGAAGGCAATGCCGATCGCCGTTCCGGTGAAATTGCAGATGGTATCGATCCAGCTTGGAACCCGGGCCACCACGACGGTCTGGGCCACCTCGGTCAGGTAGCTGATCGCGCCGGCGATGATCAGACTCACGCCCCACTCGATCACGCGGGGCGAACCGCGGCGGCGCAGCATCAGCCGCAGGAAGGCGCCGATCGGAATGTAGATGAGCACGTTGGCGACCGCATCACCCGGCATCGACATGGTCCACTGCAGGTTCCATGAGATCGCTTTGGAGTGGTCGATCTGGAAGGGCATCAGCGTGCCGTAGAGGATGGCCGCAATTCCCAGCACAGCAATCAGGCAGGTTGTTCGGCGGCGAAGTATGGGCGGCTTGCCGGAAGGCAGGTTCAGACCGAGACCCGGGCCGGCGCGGTCGTCGCCGCGACGAGCATCGTCGAACAGCACTCTGAGGAAGCTGCCCAGCATGGAAGCCCTTTCCCGTCACCTGGGGCGGGTACGTAATCCCGGATACAAACGTAGAATTCAGCGGGGCGGGAAGCAAGCGGAGCAACGGAAAGAGAGGCGCCGTCCCATAATAGCGGGATTGAGCACTCACGGCAGGTTTCCGCCCTGCCTGGTCCATGGTACTTCGCAGGGCTTCGACCGTGGCATAGCTTGGGGAGTAACACCTTTTCCTGCCCACAATCTGCGGCGGGGGCTTTCGTCGACATGGCCTTGTTCCGGGGCGCTCATGCCCGCCATGGCCGGGTGCGTCTGCTCATATCGGCCAGGACATCGAGGGAGATGTTCACATCGTCGACGATCTGGAAGTCAAACATGCCCACGCAGATGAAATCGGCACCGTTTTCGAACGCGAACCTGAAGCCGTCCTCAGGCGGGATGGCGCCGCCGGCCAGTACCTTGAACGCGACAAACGGCTTGTCGACGCCGGCCATGAACTCGGCCGTCTGCTCTGGGAACAGGTCGAAGATGTTGTCGTGGAACATATCGTGATCGAGATGCCGCTCGCGATCGACCGAGAACTCCTGCCGCCGTTCGCGCGGGATGGCCGACCAGTAGCGGTCGTGGTGGAACGTCTTGACGTAGTAGTCTGATTCGATGCCCGCCTCCTCGCACGCGATGGGCACGCGTATGGAGTGGGCACCGATGCCGACGAGATAGCCCTGTCGCCGGCCGTATGCAACCGCGTCGGCGAGTTCCTCGAGCCGCTTTTCCTCCACGCACTTATCTCCCACCGCCCCCTGGATGTACATGGTGGTGGCGCCGGCATCGATGGCCATGTCGATTTCGGTCTTCATGTCGCCTTGCACGGTCCGGATCTGGCACATGGTCTGCATGGCGCCGCCGGTTTGGCGGCGGTACTTGTCGATGAGAGCCAGTTGCGGATTGACGCAGTTGATCATGTTGATGCCCGCCTTCTCTGCCAGGGCGAGGGTGTGCATGATCCTCCACTCGGTGTTGTAGGCTTTGAACAGCGAGGACACGTAGATCAGATCGCGTGAGTGGGCCCACCCGCCGATCAGGTTGCTGCCGAGCATCAACCGGCTGATCTTCAAGCTGCCGATTTGCCCCATCGGCGGCTTGCCCTTGAGCTTGCTCAGGTCGGCGGTGGGGACCTTGATGGTCGCGCCGGTGATTGCCTGTACCACGGCGCGGTCCCGGCGGCGTCTTTGATAGAGCCCCGCGCAGAACAAGCCTACCAGCGGAAGCGAAGCCAAGCTCCCGAGGATTTCCCTTCGATGCAAAGAAGACCTGGACTGCGACTCGACGGTTTCATCGCCGGAAGGCCCCATGCCGCCGGAGCCGACCCTTCCTGGGTGTCGAGGCCGAATGAACCCGGCCACCAGCCGATCGAGTCGAAACATTGAACCGGACGGCATCGCGGCCAGCGTCAGGAGCGCGATGGCCTCGATCAAGACCTTGCTGACGCCAAAATAGTCGGACTCGGCGCCAAACACGCCCGGCCCGTACAGCGGCGAGATGGCCGCATAGTACAACAGCAGCAACACCGCTCCGCCCAGACTCGCCAGCCGTGGCATTACGCCGAGCAGCAGCGCCAGGCCGATGAGGATAAGGCCCCAGATGTTCAGGGCGTCGATCACGCGCAGTCGACCCGGGTCGGCAGCCATCCAGCGGAAGAGGGGAGCGAGGATCCAATTCGAGTGCGACAAGTAACCCTCGGCCGACCAGCCGGGGGCCATGAGTTTGCCGGCTCCTTCGTACAGCAGATGCCATCCCACGGCCAAGCGGAGAAGGATGAGCATGGACATTTGCAGTGAGGACAACCGGGCCGGGCTTTGGGCCTTTAAGTGTTCGCTCATGATTCAGACACTCCTCGCACGGGGATGAATGAACGGCGACCAGCATACCATAGAGTAAGGCCGTGTAGCGAGCGGCGTCCGGCACGCGCGGCGGGTCTGAGTCCTGCTCCGACCGTGCCGTGCCTTTGGGCCACCTCCGTTCTCATTCGCGGGCAGCACCCATGGCAGGTCTCGCCGCGTTTGGCGGCTTCGACCGTGCCGTGCCTTGTGGTGGCAATCGTTACACCCGCTCCGGCGCGCAGACGCCGGACAACCTGGTGCAGCGACGGGGGCGTCGGCCCCACTTGGGAGCCGTCACATTCGTTCGACGACGCGGATGCCGAGCAGGTCGAGGCCGATGCGGAGGGCCCGGGCGGTGAGGTCGCAGAGCCTCAGGCGCGAGGCGCGAAGGGCGTCGGAGCCGGCCTTGAGGACCGGGCAGGCCTCGTAGAAGCTCATGAAGGCTCCTGCCAGATTATACAGGTATTCGGTGATGATGTTGAGCCGCAGGCCGACGGCGGCGCCTTCGAGGGTTTCCGGCAGGCGGAGCACCTGGCGGGCAAGGACCCGCTCGGCCGGTTCGACAAGCTGAACACGGCCGGCCGCTAGATCACGGCTCTCTTCGGCGCCCTTGCGATAGATCGAGCGGATGCGGGCGTAGGCGTACATCATGTACGGGGCGGTGTTGCCCTCCATGGCCAGCATTTTGTCCCAACTGAACACGTAATCGCTCTGGCGGTTCTGCGAGAGGTCGGCGTACTTGACCGCCCCGATGCCGACGGCCTCGGCGATGTCGCGGATTTCGTCCTGGGTGAAGCCGCGGCGTTTGGCAGGGTCGGCTTCGTTGGAGCGGATCAGTTTCTCGGCCCGGTTGACGGCCTCGTCAAGCAGATCGGCGAGTCTGACGTTCTCGCCGCTGCGGGTTTTGAGCGGCTTGCGGTCGTCACCGAGGATCGATCCGAAGGTCACGTGGTCGAGTTGCACGGGCGTCGTGCGGCCGCCGTGGAGCGTCCAAGCGGCGGCCCGGGCGGTGGCGAAGACCATCTCGAAGTGCTGGGCCTGACGGGCGTCGGTGACGTAGACGATGCGGTCGGCGCCCAGTTCGCGAATGCGGAATTGCACGGCTGCCAGGTCCGTAGTGGCGTAGAGGTAGGCGCCGTCGGACTTGCGAATGATCATCGGCACGGGCTTGCCGTCGGGGTTTTTGAACATCGGCTCGCCGGACGGGGTTTCGTGAAAGACGCAGAGGGCGCCGTCGGAGACTTCAACGCGAATACGTGGAAGATCGGACCGCGGGGATGAACCCCGCGGCTCGTCAAGAGGCCGGGATGGAGCACCTTGGCCGAAGTCGCGTTCGAGTTCGGCGACGACGCCGGCAAGTCTGTCGGCGTAGAAGCTTTCGCCGCGTTCGTCTTCCTGACGCAGGCTGACACCCAGCCGCCGGTAGATGGGCATGTAGTGGTTGCGCGACTCGTTCACGATGTACCGCCAGGCCTTCAGGGTACTCTGGTCGCGGTTGTGCAGAGCAACGACCTCGGCCCGAGCCCGCTCGTGAAAAGCGGCATCTTCCTGATCAAGGGCGTTGGCCTGTTTATAGAAGCTCTCCAGGTCAGCGAGGTGAACGTCCGCCGGGTTGCTCAGGGCGTCCGGCATCTTCTCTTTGAGATAGGCGCAGAGCATGCCGAATTGCGTCCCCCAATCGCCGATGTGGTTCTGGCGGATGACCTTGTGACCTTCGAACTCGAGGATACGGGCGATGGAGTCGCCGATGATGGTGCTGCGGAGGTGGCCGACGTGCATTTGCTTGGCGATGTTCGGGCTGGAGTAGTCGACGACGACAGTTTGTGGGTTCTCGGCCGTGTCGATGCCGAGGCGGTCGCGGTCGCCGGCGGCGGGGACGGCATTGAGAACGTCGGCCATCCACTCAGGCCGCAGGTGAATGTTGATAAAGCCCGGCCCGGCGATCTCGAAGGGCTCGCACATGGCGGTAGCCTGCGGTTCAGCGGCCAAGGCGTCCACGATTCTCTGGGCCACCTCGCGGGGCTTGGACCCGAGCCGCTTGGCCAGACCCATGGCCACGTTGCTCTGGTAGTCTCCGAACCTTTCATCGGCGGCGGGGCGAATCATCGGATCGGCCCTGCGGCCGGGGTCGCCGAAGGCCCGTTCGATGGCCTTGGAGAACAGCGAATTCAGTTGTCCGGCGATCGACCTCATGACGTTCTCCATGCTGTTGCGGCGTCGCAAAGGGCGGGATTCTAGCACAACCGGGCATCGAATCGAACCTGGTCAGGCCCCAGGCAGGCGCCCTCCGCAACGGGCTGTTTTTCACATAAAGTCTTTTATAGTAAAGACTTAGGTGGAAACGGCGTTGGGTTCGTTTGGCGCGGCGAGCTTTTTGGTGCTGCCGGACAAACGCCCTTTCGGCCAGGCGACAGCCGTCTGTTCGTGGGCAGAGTATCTCCCTGCCGCTTGCCTCACGAGGATAACACACGGGGTGCTCCGGAAGGAAAGCGAATAGGCGATTTTGGGGTGTCTGGGCCGGGCAAAACGGGATCGCGCCGCCAAGCCGTTGGCCATAGACAGGCACCGGCGAGCGAGGTTACCAGACAATCGTTGTTTCGGGTTGAGGTAGCCGCAGGGCTGGGGGCCAGTTCGAAGGCTGAGTGCGTCGGGTACCGTTATGCGTGCCGGGTTCTGATCGCTTGCCGGAGGCGCTTGGTCACCGCCTCGGCGGGTTCAAGATGCATGGCTGTCTGCCGGTCGGCCAACGCTGCGATGGGTTCGCCCGTGTCCGGCATGGTCAGGTCGGGGGCCAGCTCCAGGAGCGGCACCGCTATGAAAGGGCGCCGACGAATATCGGGGTCGGGGATCAACAGGTCGGGCTCGTTCAGCATGAGTCGGCCGTAAAGAACGATGTCAAGATCGATTGGCCTTGGGGCGTACTTGTCCTTGGTGCGGGCACGGCCCAGTTTTGACTCGATGCCACGGAGGACGTCGAACTTCAGCGATCGGGGTAAGAGGCTTGTCCGGATGCGCCAGACGCCGTTGAGAAAACGGGGCTGATCGGTCCGGTCCAGGGGGGACGTCCAGTAGAACGTGGATGAGGCCAAGACGCGAACCTGCTGCTGGAGCAGCTCGAGGGCGTCGGTCACGTTTTGCTGCGGCCTGATGTTCGAGCCTACGGCGATGAAGGCATCCACGGGTTGGTCAGACACGGCTTTCTCGATCGCGGGTAATCTCCACGGCCACGCTGCGGGCGAAACGCAGCGCCGCCGGCTTGTCGACGCAGACCGTGACGCGCACCACGCGCGGCTCCGCCAAGCAGGTCTGGGCGACGCCCTCGGCCAGGTGCTCGATCAGTCGGCAGGATGACTGCTCGACCAAGGCGATGATCTTCTTCTTAAGCACCTTGTAATCGATGGTATCCGCGACATCGTCGGTTCGGCACGGCTTGTGCAGATCAGCATAAAGCGTGATGTTGATGATGACGTCCTGCTTTTCCCGCCGTTCTTCCTCGTAGATGCCGATGACGCAGCGCAGGGCCAGGTCGCGGATGTGGATGTGATCGAGACGGTCACCATCAGAGGCCATACACGCTTCCCTTCATGTGAAAACCGCCGTCGACAAAGATCACCTGGCCGGTGATGAAATCGCTTCGCAGCAGAAAGAGGACGGCTGCGGTGATTTCCTCGACGCTGCCCATTCGCCGGAGGGGAACGCCGGCGGCCATCTTCTGGAGATAGGACTCGTCTTCGCCCGGGGGCGGGAGAATGAGTCCGGGAGCCACGGCGTTGACCCGGATCGACGGAGCGAACTCCAGGGCCATCATTCGAGTGAGCGTCAGCAGCATCCGTTTGCTCAGGTGATAGGCGGCATGGACGCGGTCGTAATGGACGACTCGGGTGTCGAGGAGATTGATGATCGCGCCGGGGCGTCCCTGGGCGGCGAGCGACCGAGAAAGGAGAAAGGGCGCCATCGCGTTGACTTGGACGTTTTCCGCGACGTCCGGCACCGTCATATCGAGCAGGGTGTTCCGCGGGAAGATCGATGCGTTGTTGACGAGGATGTCGATCGATCCGGCCTGTTTCCCGGCCCGGTCGAACAGCTTTTCGCAGACCGCCGTGTCGCCCAGGTCGGCGTGAATGGTCCAAGCGTTGACACCGAGGCGTCGGGCAGCGTCGGCGCACTGTTCGGCGGCCTGGGTGGAAGTCTGATAGTGCACGACCACGGATACTCCCTGGGATGCGAGGGCGAGCGCCGTCGCCCGCCCGAGCCGCTTACCGCCGCCGGTAATCAGTGCCGTCTTGCCGGAGAGATCCATGGCTGAACGTGCCTCCAGAAAACCTGCGATACACCTTATGGTGTCAGGCAGGCTTTGGCAAACGGAACGATGGTCAGCCGGGCCAGGTTAACCAAGTATTGCATCAACCGCCTCCTCTCGGTCGCAAGGCCATGGCAAGACCCCACAAGTGAGCGAGGGTGTCGCAGAACGCCGAGTAGCCGATCTGGCATCTGATCTCGGGGACCAGTGCTCGACCGCCGATGACAAAAGCACTTCCGCAGCTCAGGGCCGTCTCATACAACAAGCGACACTCTTGAATGAAAACGGGGATCTCTCGGATAACGGACGCACTCAGCCAGAACAAGCTCGGCCGCACATCCTCGATGGCCGCCGCCAAGGTAGCCGCCGGATGACCACAGCCATAGGACCTCGCCGCCCAACCCGCTTCCAGCAAGGTTACCTCGACCATGCTCGTCGCGAGCCCGTAAGGATCGCCCTGCAATGTGGCGCCGATCGCGGTCATTGCCGCCTCGGGAGGCGGGGGAAGAATCAGCCGCAGTTCGTGAAGCAGTCGCGACACGATCTCGACGCCACGGCGTTCCTGGTAGATCTCGATCTCGCCATGCTGCCACCGGTCGCCGATTTCGTGGAAGGAAGGGGCGATGATGGAATCGCAGATCTCATGAGCCTTGCGCCCGTTGACGAACATGCTCATCACGATTCGTCGAGCCTGATCCTCATCGCCAGACTCGAGGGCATCTCTGAACAGGGTCTTGAGGCTCTCGATGGCGGCGGCGGTTTGCCGGGTGATCGGCGGGAGGCCGAGGATTTCGGGCCGAGCCACGTGCTGACCCGTCTGCCGGATGAAATGGATGACGCCGTTGATCGGCAATCGCCGGTGGCCGCCTGCGGTCCGGATCGCGGGTATCAATCCTTTATCGCACCAGCGTTTCAAAGACGCTTCGCTTACGCCCAGTGCCAGCGCGACCTGCTTTGGACTGACCAGCTCTTTCATGGCATCACCCCTGATGAACGTTTTGAACGATTCTAGGCCATTTTCGAGATTTGGGTAGTTACTCGGCTACCACGAACTGACTGAGTTGATCGGCGATTGCGATCTAAGTTATTTTATGAAAATGGTTTAATAAGCGCACAACCCAAATGAACGATTTGAACGATTTTCTGCTGGTCATCCGTGATTTGGTAGCCTATTCTCTGGCGTTGGCCGCAAGGTAGCGGCCTGGGAGGATGTCAGATGATCGCTCAGAAGAACGTGGTTGAATCGCTGGTCAGGTTTCCGAGCCTCTCTGCAAGGCACGGTTCTACTCAGCGGCACTCGGACCGGAAGGTGGAGAAAGCAGTGCGTCAACTGCTAGAGGCTCTTGGTGAAGATCCGGATCGCGAAGGTCTGGCCGATACGCCCCGGCGGGTGGCGCGGATGTACGGGGAGTTGTTCGCGGGTTTGCGAACGGATCCGGCCGTGCACCTGCAGCGTGTGTTCAACGAGAATTACGACGAGATTGTGCTACTGCGCAACATCAACTTTTTCAGCCTCTGCGAGCACCATCTTCTGCCCTTTCATGGTGTGGCCCATGTGGCGTATCTGCCGAACGGCAAGGTGGTCGGCCTTTCGAAGCTGGCAAGGACGGTTGACGCGTTCGCCCGTCGGCCACAGGTACAGGAACGTATGACGGCGCAGATCGCCGACGCGCTGATGGAGCATCTTGCCCCCAAGGGGGCGGTGGTGGTTGTTGAGGCCGAACACTTATGCATGAAAATGCGGGGGGTTCAGAAACCGAACGGGACAATGGTCACCTCGGCGGTGCGGGGGACGTTCCGGGACCATGCGGCCGCCCGTGCCGAGGTGATGGGGTTAATCAACGGGGGTCCTTGAGTTTCGTTTGCTTGCTCAACGTTACGTTTGAGGAGTCAGGGGGGAATATGACGGCCTGCAACGGCGGGCGATTCTGTGAAGTATCTCCATTGGGGCCCGAGTCAGCCGCCAATAGGAGCAACGCGCTGCGCCATTGTCTCATCATGAGACTTGACGTCCGCGATCGAAGCAACTACAGATGGCGGCATGTTTCAACGGTCAGGACCAGCTCTGGTTCTGCTGGCTGCGCTGGTCGCGTCGTCAGCAGGTTGTGCTTTGCCGATGGTTCTTCCGGTGGCCGTGCCCCGCGGCGAAATCGAAACCAAGACGGGCATCACCTTCGCCGAAGCGGGCGGCGAGACATTGAAGCTTGATGTGGCGCGGCCGACAACCGGTAAAGGTCCGTGGCCGGCGGTGGTATGTATCCACGGCGGAGGATGGGTTTCCGGCTGCCGCATGAGCATGCGGCCGTGGATCGAGTATCTCGCGGTCTACGGCTACGTCGCCGTCGCTCCCACATACCGTCTGGCACCGAGACACCCTTTCCCGGCGGCCGTGGCCGACGTTCGCAACTGTGTCCGATGGCTGCGGCGGCATGCAAAGGAGTACAACATCGACCCCGACCATATCGGGGCCATGGGTCTGAGCGCCGGCGGGCACTTGTCGTTGATGCTCGGTCTGGCGTCCGACGACGACCGGTTCGGCCCGGAGGACGAGGCCGAAACCGGCGAATCGGCACGGGTGCAGGCGGTCGTCAACTACTTCGGACCGGGAAACCTGGTACCAAGAAGCTGGTCTGAGTTTGCCGTCCGGCAATACCTCGTACCGTTTCTTGGGCCTGATGCGAAACAGCGGGAAGAGAAAGCTCGGCGAGCCTCTCCTTTGAGTTACATCAGCAACGATGATCCTCCTGTACTCACATTTCACGGGGATGCTGATTCATTAGTTCCGCCGCCCCAGGCTTACGAGCTTCACAGTCGGCTGAGTCAAGCCGGGCTGAGCAACGAGCTGCAGATCTTGCACCGCCAGGATCACGGCTGGGGCGAACCTCATCTGAGCCGCACCCGCCTGGACATGATTCGCTTCTTCGATCGTCACCTGAAAGGGCCTAAGGCGGGCCGCCTTTTGCGGGCCGCAACCCAAGCGCACTGCGATCCAGAAACATGCGCGCAAGCCGCACCGATATCCGGCCGCAAGGTTCTCATCACCTGTCCGGCCACGGCGACCGCTCCTGAATAGGAGACAGCCCAGGATCATTCTCCATTTTTCGTGCTGTTCTCGCGGACGACGAGAAGGTTGCGTTGTCGATTCTGGGACCCAACCCTTCGGGAATGGGTACCTGCGCCTCGCGTTGTCGATTTGGCCGCCCAGCCGTTCGGGCCAGGCGACTCGGCCCATTGGAGTGGGGCACCGGCCACCGGCGCGAGCAACAAAAACGGGCAAGGCCCATCCTCCGCTGAGGGACGGGCCTTGCCGACTCACATCGACGTCCGGACGCCCCGTGCGCCGGACGCAGGGTCATGGCACACCTGCCGGCCATTACGGCGGCGACAGCGCGTTGTCGCAATTGACGTTGGCGAGGACACCCGGGCCGGAGGCACACGCCTCAAAGGCGGCGACGTCCTCGGCGTCAATGTCCGAATCGCCGTCCGAATTCACGCAGCGGCAGGCCTCGGCATTGAAGATTTCATCCGGGTCATCAGCGCCCGTGTAACACGCCTGCAGGACGGCGAAGTCGGCCTGGTCGACATCTCCATCGTCGTCCGCATCGAAACGAACCGGGTTACAGGGCAGGATGAATGACAATTTCACGTTGTCCCACGCCGCAACCTCGGGAGCATAACCCTCCAAGGAGTCTTTGCCCGCATACTTCTGACGAGTCAGAAGTCGGACATCGATGTTGCCGGTTGTGGTTGTGAACGGCCGCTCAATGACCTTTCGCCACCATATGCCGTTCCACGGCTGCTCGGGTTCCGGGGTCCCATCGCTATCATTGTCCCCAGGCCAGCGGGCAACCTGGAATTGAGCGTTGTAAAAGATGTCAGGGTTATTCTGGTCGTACAAGTCGTCGGTAAAGACGTAGACCTTGTTGCCGAGCCACCAGGGATCCTGCCAGTCATGCGAATCGTTGGGCCGAACCATCTGTGTCCAGCCGGCAAGGCCGCTCTCGAAATCGTCGGAATACGTCCAAACGACGGCGTTACCCTGGTTCGGGTCGGTTACAGTGATGCTCAAGTTATCCCAAGCGACGGTCTGGGCTCCGCCTTCCTTGTCGTCGGCCAGGAGGCGAATCTCCAGATTTCCCGAGGCGGTGGCAAAGGCGGTGGCCCCGGTCCTGGAGATGACGACGTGGGCCCACTGCCCGTTCACGACCGTCTGGCCGGGAGCCTTGTTCCAATAGCTGACGCGGAAGCTGCCGCCGCTGTTCGCCGGCATGCTTCCGTCCGGATTCCAGGTCGGGTTGTTGTAGGCCGTATCGGTCAGCAAATAGAGGCGGTTGCCATGGGCGTAATCCCCGGTCTTGATGGAGTAGACGTAGAGGTCCATTTCCCAGGTCACGTCGTAGGTGCCCGCGGGAAGTGCTGACGGGAATTGCTTCTGAATCCAGGCGTACCGGATACCGTCCCTAATGAGGTTCGAGGCGTAGCCGACGGACACCGAGCCCGGGTAACCGGTATTCGGGCCGTAGATACCGGCGCCGTCGGGCGCAGGAAAGACCGTCGGGCTGTCATTGTCCACCCCATCGTTCTGCAGCCTGCGATAGACATACCAATCGAATTCGAGTCGCATGGTCCCGGAAGTGCCGGGGGGCAGGGCGTTGGGGAACAACCGCTTCATCCAAGCGTGCCCGGTCTTGTCTTTGAAATACTCGGCGGACGAATATCCTGCCGACTGTGATCCCGGATTATCGATGTTCTTGTAGAGCAGCGGATCGTTCGCGGCAAAGAGCTTGGGTTCATCGTTATTGGAGACCGGCTCGCGACAACTGATCACCTGGGTCCAGTCGGCGAGCGGATCGGGGCCATCGAAGTTGTCGTGGAACTCGAACACCACCTGCTCGCTTGCGTCCCTGATCACAAGGTCAACGTCGTCCCAGGCGACGGTCTCGAGGCCGCTGCACTTTTCGTGCTTGAGGAGACGCAGTTCGAGGTTTCCAGTGGTGGTGGTCACCGTGGCCTCCCAGGTCACGCGGCGCCACTTGCCGTTGTAGATCCAGGCGGTGGGCGTGGCCCCGGCATTCTGGCAGTCGGTGGTGACGGTGCAAGGCTGCTCGCCGCTTCCGCTGGCCGGGCCGACGCATCGGAGCTCGCCGCCCACGTCCTGACAGGTGGCGTAGTTCTCATAGCCGGGCCAGTAGTCGACTTTGAACCCGGGCGCCTCGAGGTTCTCGTGATTGTCGAAGTTGAAGCAGGGGTAGTCGAAGTCTTCGTCCGTCAGCAGATAGACTCGATTGCCCACTTCCCAGCGACCGCCGCAGAGGGTTGCGGGGTCCGCGTACACATAGAAGTCATACTCCAATGTCACGCTGTACGTTCCCGGGGCTAAGGCTCCCGGCCACTGCTTCTGGATCCAGTGGTCCGAGGTTCCGTCCCATGTCTTGCTGGACTGACCCACGCACTGGCTGTTGCCCCAGACGCCCCAGTCGTCTGACATGGGGCCGAACATGTTCTGGTCCCTTGGATCGCTCGAAATAACCGCGCCGCTTCCGTCGAACACGTTCATTCGATCGGGGTAATCGTCGACATACGGGGTCCTTCCCGTCGTCCACGCATCCAGTCCGCTCTCGAAGTCCTCCGAGAGCACCTCGATCACTTCACCCGCTTGCGCGACCGCAGGGATCGCCAGCAGAGCCATTAACACAGGAAGCATTCTTCTCATTGGTCCAACCTCCTCTACCAAAATGTTGACAATCTGTCCGGCTCGGAGCCTGTCCCCGACGCGAAGACCGAGCCTCCCAAGCCTGTTTCTGTTCGGAACGTCCTTTACGCGATAGCAGCGCCTCATACGCAGGCAATGCGGTTTTTCGCACCGTTTTGTCCGGCTGTTATCCTCCTTCCCGCACTGTCACGAACTGCGCGAGGTCCGAAGGCCTCACTGCAAATCCGGGTCGAGCGCGGCGATCGTCGCCGCATTCTTCACGCCCAAGAGCCTGAGCCAATAGGCGTACTGTGCTATATGATCCGGCTGGCCCGTAGGCAGCGAGCGTTGGGCCAGCGGCACCCCCGCGGCGTGCCCGTCCATGAACACCGCGTTGGTGAACCGACCCAGATGCATGTTTCTGGCTGCCCGCCGCGGGCCCGGCGCGTCGGAAGTGTTGATGTTATTCTTGCCCTGCGGCACATGAAGTCCCCGCCATACATCCATCACACCCATCCACCACTCGGTGGCCTGGTTGGTACGATAATTCTGATGAGCCTGGGCGAGTGAGATCGCGCCCACGGACGCCGTGTTGCGATCCTCCCGCTCGGCATCCAACAGATACACGACCTCGCCCGGGCTGCGGTAGGTATTAGTCCGGCAGCGAGGTGCCGTTGATGCCTGGAAATGATATACTTGGTACCACTCTCCGGTTGGGTTGGGTGTGCCGGTTTCGCCTCCTGCTCGGGGGCCGTCGGGGTCCATGGAGCTGACGACGTAATCCAGGAACGGGTAATCCATCGACAACATCCGCTCCGGGCAATGCAGCAACTCGATTTCCGCGACCCTGAGCTGATTGACGGTAAAGCCTGCGGGAATTCGCTTGATAGCTCCGATTGACCTGGCCGCGACCACGGCCCAGTTGGTCGGATCGAAATCATTGCATGCCCGCGGGACGATGTCGGCGTTCTGGACGGCATACTGCTGCACGGCCATACCGATCTGTCTGAGGTTGTTCAGGCAGGCAACGCTGCGGGCCTGTGCTCTCGCCCGGCTCAGGGACGGTAACAGTATTGCCACCAACAAAGCAATGATCGCGACGACGACGAGGACTTCGATCAGGGTGAAGCCACAAACTGGCGGCGTTTTTTTGCATGTCCGTTGCATTGCGCACTTCCTCCACCACGATGGGCGACGGTCGCTCTTACAGGTGCATTGCGCCTACTCCGACAGGCTCTCACACATATCTCAATGTATCACAGCCCTAGTGATGAATCAAGGCCGACATAGAAAAAATCGCATGAGTTGTCAGAGTCCCGCTCATGCGGACATGGGTGAACAGCAGAGGTTGGTTAAGAGGAGGGCGAAGACCCGATGCGGAATAGGTCGGGTTTATGTTTCTGAAAAATCGCTGGAACACGCCCAGGCTGAGTGGTCAACGAGGCGGCGCTCCACGATCGGTTACCTGTTTCCCCAGGCAGCCGATTGTTCTTATGGCAGACACAACCCGGGGAAGGAGCAAGCGGTTGTCTTTGCTCTGGATCTGCCGGGAGCGACCGATGTGTCTTAATCGGCACAATCCCGCTCGGCCGGCACGTCAGCTCCGCTCAGACAGCCGCGGAAGATCTCGATGTCAACGGCATCGACATCGCCGTCGTGGTCCAGATCCGCACGGACGCAGATGCCGGAGACATTCGTTCCATTTCCACTGAGACAACCCTGTTCGGTGCCGAAGTCCGCCTGGTCGACGTCGTAGTCGGCGTCGAAGTCGCCCGGTTGGTACTCAACGGAGATCCGGAGGCTGCTGGTCTCGCGCTCGCCGTCGTTATCGATGACCGTCAACGACGCGAGATGGTCGCCAACGCTGGTGTATGTATGAGTGGCACTCGGTCCGGTTGCATCGACGGTTCCGTCAGTCTCGAAATCCCAATGATACTCGACGATGAAACCCGCCGGGTCGGTGTCATAGGATGCGGAGCCGTCGAAGTTCACGGTGAGCGGTGCTTTTCCGGACGTGGGATCGGCAGCGATCACCGCGACGGGGCAGCCGCCTTTGACCAGTTCGATGCCGTTGCCGGTGCCCAGGTTCCGGCTGTATTGGCGGTCCCGAGGGTTGTTCCAATGCTCATGGACGCCGAGACTGGCCATTCGCACGGTGGGGGTGGGATGATCGGGGTCGTAGAAGGTGCCTGAAAGTGGATTGTCGGCCAAGGCTCCTTCATGCAGGTAATCATCGGCCCCGGACATATGGGGGTAGTCGGTCCACTCGGCCCAAAGGAAGTCAAAGCAAACCGAATCGATGGCGATGGGATCCTGGGAGATGAACAGGCTGGAGGTCCAATCACCGTTGAAGGGATCGGTGTACCATTTGCGCGGGGCAACCTCGATCGGGTGCACACCCGCATAGAGGCCGTCGATGAGGTAGAGAAGGGCCTTGCCGCCGGTATGGGCGTGGCCCATGAGGTCGACCATGCATCTGTAGCGTCCCATGCCTGTGACATACTCGGGCAAGCTATCGTGCAAGTTGTAATAACCGCCTTCGGTCGGCAGTCGCAGGAAGCCGTAGTAGTTTTTTCCGCACAGTGTGACCCCTGCGGAAGTATGGCTTTTCAAGTTCGCCAAGTTGATGAAGTAGGCAGCCTCGGCATAAGGGGCCAGAATCTTGTCCTGCGTCACCCCGCTCGGGCGAGAGCTGAAATAGAAATTGACGGTCGACGCCTGCGGCTTGGTTCGGCCAAACTTGCCCAGATGATCGAGATACCGCACATTGGGGAACTCGTCGTGCAAGAGGTTGTAGTATTCGTTCGCGAACAGGCAGACCGGATCTCCTATCGAGATGTCCGCCTGGTTGACGCCGACGACATTCACGAGTTGGCGGAGCAGTGCCAGCATCATCTGCGGAGACGTGTTCATGTAATCCTGTTTGCTGACGAGATTGTAGGTATTGGGATCGACGCCGCCCCATCCGCCCATGTCGATAAAGCCGACAAAATTGACCTTGATGGCCACTTTCTCGCCCGGGGTGTATCCGACGTTGCCGCGACCGTGGGTCACGTTGAAATGACGGATCAGGGCGTCCCAAGCGGCCGTGTCGGAGGTCTGGCCGGTCAGGGAACGAATGGCTCGCGACATCATGGCGTCAACGACGGTCTGATTGGTGTGAGCTGGTTCCCACCAGTGGCCATAGCCCGGCCCCACCCAATCGGTCGCATCAGGATCATGGACCCAGACGACCCGACCGGGGAAGATGCCTTTGGCTTCGCCGATGGGAGCATTGGGCTCTGGATTGGCCGCCTCCGCAAACCGATCCGGCGTGTAATAAACCGCAATGACGCCTGCGACCGCAGCCACCGCGAAACAAGCGAGCGCGAGCTTAAGTTGTGCTCGCCCGAGCAGTGCGCGGGCCTTGCGATAAGCAAGTGCCGAGGTAATGGCGCCGACGATCCACAGAACGAAGCCCCCCGCCATCGGTGCGGCGATGCGCTGGCACGGATAGGTCGCCCGTAACGGCTTGGGCACGACGCGAGCGAGGAACCAGATCAAGGAGAGCAAGCCGGCGACCGGGAACAACCACTGCCAGCGAAGGTGTCTGGGACCTGCGGGCCGATGCGCGTTTGGGGGACAGGGAGATGCGGGCGGGCAGGCTCTCGGATCAGTCATGTGTCATTCCCTCGTGAGCTGGGTGTCGGTCCAAGCGTTCTGTGCGATCCGCGACGAATGAGCAAAGTATAGTAGAGTATTCTACCATGATTGCAGCCGGCCGCACTAGTGGGGTCGTACTTGCGTCATTTCGTCCGGCGCCTTGCGTCTCGAAGACCATGTGCCGCCTGCCGCGCGTGCCGTCCTGAAAAGCGGCACTTGATTTTGCACGGCGCCCCGACTCCGAGGCACTGTGGGAAGCGTCGAGACCGGTCTCAGATCATCCGGCGCAGTGGGGGTCTGAGTAGGCACCTGGTCCGCTGATGCAGCGTTGGAGGAGGCCGAAATCGGTCTGATCAACGTCCTGATCGGCGTCGATGTCGGCCAACTCGCAAGCTGTTATCGGCGGGCCGTTACCGCTGCCGGTCACGCACTCACGGAACAAGGCAACATCGTCCTGGTCGACACTCGTGTCGTCGTCAAGATCCCCGACCCGCAGTACTCTGACCGTAACCTGGTCAATAGCGGATCGGATCCCGTCGTAGGCCATCAACTGCAACACATATGTGCCGACGGTCGAGAACGTCGCCAGAGTGCGGGCTGCCGTGGGGGCCGACCAATCCACATCCCCCGGGCCGCTGACTTTCGACCATGCCACCGTGAGTGCTCCGGGGGGGTCGGGCAATCCATCATCGGTGACGCTGCCGTCGAGCCATGCGGTGGGGAATCGCGAGGTGGTTCGCAAATCGGGTCCCGCGTTGACGGCAGGCGGCTGATTATCTTCGGGCACGTTGTGCCAGCGTCCGCCGCGGACCTCCATGGCCAGACTGTACAGCTTGCCGTCGCAGGTGATATACAACGTGCGGCCGTCGGTGCCGCCGAAAGTCAGGTTGGTGACGAACTCGGGCACAGCGACCATATCGAGCTGCTGACCGTCGGGCGAGACGATCCAGAAACCGCCCCGGCCGGCAAAGTAGAGGTTGCCGAACTCGTCAATGGTCATACCGTCGGGGTCGTTCTGGTTGGGCGTCGAGGGGTTGAAAAACAACGAGCCGGCACCGACGCTGCCATCGGGATTGACGGGGTACGACCGCCACCACTTCCTGGAGCTGTCGGAAACGTAGAGGATGCTCCCGTCAAGCGAACCGATGATACCATTGCACAAGGGCATATCGGTAATCACGGCGGTTGTGGCGCCCGTGGAGGTGAGACGATAGACCTTGCTGGTCGTCTGAGCACCGAAGTCCGGAGTGGTGAAGTAGATGTCGCCTGCGGGCGTCTGGCACAAGTCGTTCGGGGCATTCCATACGGGGTTCTCGGCCAGGATGATGGGGTCTTCCGGGCCGTTGGGTCCGATTCGGAGGCTGAGAATGCGCCTGGCGCTGCCCTGGGCGCAGAGAAGGCGTCCATCGTTGGCGAGGTAGGTTCCGTTAATCCCACGAGTGTCACTCATCCAGAGCGCGCTCGTGTCCGGCGGAGTCAGGCGGAACAGCTCATTCGTGGACAACGCCGAGAAGTAAAGCTTTTCCGTGAACGTGTCCCAGGAGGGGCCTTCATAGAAGCGTGAATCACTGCGAACGGGAACCAGGGTGGCCCCCGGCGCGATCAGGCCGCCGGAGGCCGGGGTCCGGCCGACCGTGCCCAGCAGAACGACAAGGACTGCGAGCACAGCCGGCGGCTTTCCAGACCACCCGCCCAAGGACCGGCTTGGATGCATCGACAAACAACCTCAGAAAAAGCCTGACGGTGTCGGGGAGAACCACATGTTGCGCGGCTCCTGCACCCCGGACCTGCGATACTGATTATACCATCCGGCGACGTATTCTCCCGATTGTTTCGTCCACGAGCCCGTGTCAAGTCCGTGTCGGCTCACAAGGGTACCGGCAGGCGCTCGCCTGCTTGAGTCCCGCAGGCGTATGGTGGCCGCGTGGTCAGACCGGGTGCCGTGCCGCGGGCGACCGGCGGACGTCTACGGGCAACTGGTCGTCTCGCAGGTCGTCCCGACGCCCTGGGGAACCCCATCCAGGTTCCTGCATGTCCCCGGAAGGATCTCGACACACTTTCCCTCCGTCAGGCAGCACGCTTCCATCGAACACTGCGGATTCGCCGGGACTCCCGGGCCGCTGGCGCACTGCTCGAATACGAGCAGGTCGGCTTGATCGATGTCCACGCCATCGGCGTCGAGATCGGCGCACGTGCAGTCCGGATCATCGGGGGGCATCGGTATACCACCGTCCGAATCGGTGTAACAGAGCTGCATGAGGGCAAAGTCCCTCTGATCCACATCGGCGTCGCGGTCCAAGTCTCCGCGGACCGGACCGCAACAATTGCCGTTCACCGTGATCTCAAAGGTCTTGGTGGCGGTGGCGGACGCGCCGTCTTCCAGTTGCACAGTAAAGGCAAAGGTTCCCGCCGTATTCGGCTGACCGGAGATCAGCCCGTTGGGCGACAGCTTCAGGCCCGGAGGCAGATTCCCGGAAGCGACGGAGAACCTCAGCGGCTCAACGTAGCAGCCGATAAGCTGAAGGTTGTAGAGGCTGTCGCAAACCGCTGCCGGCAAGGGCGACTGGGTGACGATTCGCACGTCGGTCGGAACGACAGCCTCGGCGTAGAAGTCGACCATGTCATAAAAGTGGCTGAAGGGCAGCGTGGCAGTGGAGGACAGGGTGCTGTTGCGCAAGAGAATGTACTGCGGACAAGAGGCGGCCCCATTGAGATCCGTGGGCGAGAATTCGCCCGTCCGCTCGATCTCGACAAAGCCCTTGGTGGCACAGACGTCGCCGATGAGCGCGGTGCTGAAATCGATGATCTTCATCCAGGGCACCTGATACGACTGCAACAAGTCGAAGTTGAGCGCATCGGTGGGTTGTTCGAGGATGGAACGAGTAGCCGGGTTGGGGTTTCCGGCCTGCTTGGCCCAAGCCGTGTCCCCCCAGCACAACTCCATGATCTGGCTGCCGGCGTTGTCTTTCATCAGCGTCAGGTACCGCAATTTGAACCTCAACCCGGTGGCGCACGGCGACCAGTTGCGGATAGGTACAACGTGCCCCCAATACCCTTGTACACCCGTGCCGTTTTCGCCCCCAGGGTTAGCCCGGCCCCAGAAGTGAGTCCCGGAAGGAGTGAAGGCCCCGAGCGGGTCGGTGCCATGGGGAAGCGGCGGAGGTTCTGTGCCGGGATTGGTGTATCCCTCAACGGGGCCCCGCGTGGCGCCGTCCCGGCCCCAGTCGCGCAGATAATTCCTGTATCCCTCGGGCGGCGGAGGCGGGCGATCGCCCCAGCCACTGGGCGGGTCGTATCGAATACCCGTTTTGTCCCCGTGGTGTTGGGTGTTATACGGGGGGTCTTCGAAGTCGCTGTTGGGAATATCCCCCTCGAATTTGCCCATGAGGCTGCCCGTCGATGCCGTGGCCGAGAAAACCACTCCGTCAAAGAGGTTGTGCAGGTTGGTCAACCTGGAATCAGTTTTGAGTCTGATCTCCAGCACCACCACCTTGGGGTTTCCCGGGACACTGCCGCTGAGCTTGATCTTCCGCCAGTTGGTGAAGCATTGGTTCACTTCGTTTGCATCGTTGCGTGTCACGAAAAACGTAGTCTTCAGTTGCGTCAGCACCACGCGTTTCATGGGGACGTTCTCGTCGTACTGTTTGTCCTGGTTGGTTTCATACTGCGGCGTCCCCGGAAGGGTGGAGAAGTTGGTCACCTCGATGACATTGCCGGCATCATTCAGATTGGTGTTGGTGGCGCCGTTGGCATAGGTCTCTTTCCAAAGCAGGACCACCACTTTGCTGCCGACCGACGCGGTGCAGGGAGCCGAGGCATCGTCGTTAATGGCCATGGCCAGCTTGGTCTTGGCGTTGGCGACACCTGCGCCGCCACCTGCCGCGCTCACGTCGACCAGAACGTTGGCAGGGTCGCGGAGAACGCCGTCGGTGGAGAACTCATAGACACGGTTGACGCCGCCGGTGTCGATTTCGATGGTATCACCATCGGCCACGGTGTTCCCGATTCGCACGAATGCCGTGTCGTGGGGCATTTCTCCATCCAAGGCCCACCAGAGGATGTGCTCCTGCCTCGTCTCGTAGCCGGTGTACTGTGCCGAGTGGGCCACCTGAGCCCAAAGCTCGAGATCGTAGTTCACCCTGTCTGCCTCGGGATGCCAGTTCTTCACCTCGAGGGGCTGGCGGTAGAGCACGTGCCCTTGAAAGTCGGGCGTGGTACCCTTCAGGTAGGAAATGCCCCCGAAATAGCGGCCGTCGGGAGCTGTCAGCCCATGCCCGCACACGTCGGTTTCCGCCGGCGGGTCGTGATACCAGGTTTGGCCGGTGCCCCAGGTTTGGGCCCAGATGATCCAGCCGTTGTTTGTGCCGTCCTCGAAGCTGCCGTTGACCAGAGATTCCCCTGCCATGGATACCGCGGGCAACGCCAATAGCAGACCAGCCAGCGAGATAGGAATGGATCGCATCAGCATACCCTCCAGTGAGAGGTGATTGAGACAGGTCATGCGGCCCGGCCAGACGGCGTTACCGCAACGATTCAAGTCCGTGCCAGGATGAGAATCTGACTCACCACGAACAATGGGGTTCTGCGGCCGTGAACGAGCGCGCCCAACGTCGGTGCCCTACACAGCCGTTCATCCCGGCAGACATGCTGCCGTCAGGTTATTGCATTCTTGGGGAAAAAATCAAGCCTGGCATCCGAAAAACACTGCCGAGTTGACAGAAAACTGCTGGTGTTTTTGCCGGCAGATATCGAGGTTCGGGCGCTGGGGAGGTGAACACCCCATCCTGGCCGGACCTGACCGGAAATGATGAGCTATTCTGATCGCTACAGGGCAAGCGTCGTAACCTCTCCCGGCTACAACAACGACGGGTCTGCCAAGCTGCTGTCCCGCGCCGAGCCGCTGCCCGCGATGAGCACAACATGCGCTGCCTGGAAGAAGGACCGCGAGAAGCTTGACCACTCTTTGTCAACTCGATGGACCTTTTGCTCGTCATGCATCGGTCGACGCTATCGATGAGCCATCCGATCATGCGTCAAGCGAGGCTTGGAAACCATCACCTTTCGACTCCCGGATCTTCAGGGGGCACCGATGGGGAAAAGGCCCTCGTGCTGCCCGTCTCCTGGGCATAAGACCGAGTCTGCGGACCGTGGCGGCAAGAGGTTCACCAAGTGGCGGGGCAAGCTATCGGGGAAAAGAGCAGTCTATGATAAGAACATCTTGACCCGGGTGTTTGCGGACCGGTAGAATGCGCGCGTCATATCGGAAGCACGGCCGTATCGAGCGGACGGCGGACGGGATTGGAGAGAAGGCTTCTTAGTTCATTTCAGGAGGACTATGGATGCGCAAATCAATTCTTGTGACTGTATTCCCTGTGGTGCTGGGCCTGGTCAGCCATTGGGCAGCCGGGCAATGCGAGTTCGTTGCGACAAGCGTGACGCCGAATATTGCGGGCCGACACCTTAACCCGCCCTATTTGTATGTTGTCTTCAAAGCAAGTGCGACGGATCCGAGCATTCACGTGAACGACGGGGATCTGATGACCTTTGATACCGGGGCTCAGTTTGGCGGGCCGTACGTCTTCGAGTTCGACACGGACAATTCGGTGGCCCCCGGCAACATAGCGGTTCCTCTGACGGCCACCGACAACTTCACCAGCTCCCGGGCGCTGGTCGAGGTCGTGAAAGCGCATCCCTCTCTTCCGTTCTCGGCGCTGGTGGCACCTGTAGGTCCGGACGATCAATACGTAAGTTTTGTCTTCAAGAAGAACGAAGGTTACGGCGCGGGGGTATCAAGGACTCTTGCCGTCCCGGGAGCCATTACGGGCAGCGCTACCAGTTTTGCATATCAGACCTCCGGCAACGTGTGGTTCCAGATTGCGGGCAGCAATCTGCATCCCGGCAGCCCGCACATCGTGGCCAAGTTCGTCAGCCAGGCCGATCCCACCAAGGTCATCACCACCACGTCAACCATCAGAACGGCGGAGGTGTTGACCGTCAGGGCATCCTTGGGGCTGGGTGCCACTCCTTTTCCGGCGGGGGTCTACGATCTGGTCCTTTCGCGAGCCACCACTCCTGCCTGCCCCGACTTCGTGCTCCCCGGGGCTCTGACGATCGTCGATAACCTGCTCAGTGACCCGACGTTCCAGACGAACATCCTGGGCAACGCCGGGACGCTGATGTGGAACGTTGAGTACAACACCGCTTGGCTCCCTCTGGTCTGGCACCACAATAACGTCAACATCACCAATTCCTTCGCAGACGGCGTTTTCTATGAAGCCGTGAAACGCGGCGACAAGTTCCACCCCATGCAGCAGGAGAAGCCAACCAGAAAGGAAGCACCGCGGCAGGCTCCATTCCCCACGGGTCCATTGGAGAGCACGGCCGGGGACAACGAGTGGGCGACGCTGCGGTGGGATCCGGCCAACGGCATCGGAATCGGGCGGCATCAGTTCTGGCAGTACATCGACATCAATCTGTCGGAGACGTCGTTCGTCACGTTGTCGGGTGTCTGGCTCGGCGGCACCACCAGCCCCTCGACGCTGACGTACGGCATCGAGATCCGCGACGGCGACGAGAACGGCACCATTCTGGCCCAGACGCCGCCGCAACAGACCATCGACAGTTTCTATTGGACCCCTTTCTCGTACGTCATGACGCTGCCAGCCGGCCAGCGACGGGTGGCCTGCGTGATTTACGGGGATAACTCGGATGACGTCGACGCGGGGCTGCATATTGATGACCTGCTGTTGCGAGTCGGCGCGGAGTTCTGGCCCGACGTCGACGGAGACGGGGATATTGACCAGGCGGACTTCAGCAGCTTCCAGGCCTGCTACACGGGTGCGGGCGCGGGCGTTGTCGCCGCGGGCTGCGAGCGATTCGACAGGGAAGCAGACATGGATGTCGATGCGGCGGATTTCGAGGCCTTTGAGAGATGCGCGACGGGTCCAGGGATTCGGCTGACGCCTGTTGCTGTGGCCGCCGGGTGTGAACCGTAGAGATTCACTTCGGGCGACCTGGCAAGGATCGCCCACAAATGAACGATCTACGCGCGGGAGAACGTACGGTTCCCAGGTCAAGCGGGGCCAGGGATGTTCCTTGTTGCGCCTGGAGGAGTACAAGGCGGCAGATCGGTTCCGCGGGTCCGTGAACGCGGCCCGTACAGCCACTCAACCCGGTTGGACCATCGGCAAGCCGGTCTGGTAGTCTATGGGGCCAGTCGGAAGAAGGAGGGGCGAGATCGCGATTGAATCAGCCGGTGGGCTGATCACCGTTCGTTCAGCGTGCGTTTGCTGCGATCAGGAGGGTTGCTGATGAGAAGCCGTCTTCTGCCGCTGATCACCCTGATTCTGGCGAATCACGCAGGCGCCGAGACGCTGACCCTGCCGCTGGAGCAACGACCTGCGTGGTTGGCCCGTGAGGGCATCGTGATGGCCGGCAGTTGGGAGCCCCTGCTATTCCGCGTGCGCCGTGACGGCAGTGACGGTTACACACCGACGCCGCAGCAGGTGGCCGACTACCGGCGAGAACACAGTCCGGAAATGGTGGCGCGACTCAAGTCGCTTGGCGTCAACTTCGTCATGATGCATTCGTACAAGGCATTCGGCCGTGAGGCGGAGCGCGAGAGCATGCAGGACGCGGTCCGATTTGCCAAGCTCTGCCGCGAGGCCGGCCTGCGGGTCGGAGTCTACAACAACAGCGGCACGCTGGGTTGGGAGTTGCTCTTCAAGGAACTCCCCGAGGCGAAGGACTGGGCGGTTCTCGACGCCGCAGGCAAGCCGGTCACCTATGGACGGGCGACCTATCGATATTACTGGGACCGTAATCATCCGGCCGCCCAGGCATTCCACAAGGAGATCATCCGCTTCTCGGTGGAGCAGATTCAAGCCGACCTGCTTCACTTCGACAACTACATCATCGGGCCGGGCCACAATGCCAACTCGGTGAGCCGTTTTCGCAGCTACTTGAAGAGCCGATTCAAGCCTCAACAGCTTGAGGAGATGGGCATCACAGACCCTGACCGTGCGATGCCCCCGACCGGACCCGACGCAAACGGATTGCTTGGCCGGGCCTGGCTCGACTTCTCTTGTGGGTCGATGGCGGAGTCCTACCACGACCTGAGCCGCTATGCGCGCACTCTGCGGTCTGACGTACTCGTCGAGTGTAACCCTGGCGGACCCGGCAATCGCATCTCACCGCCGATCGATCACGGGCGGTTGCTGGTTGGCGGGGAGGCCTTCTGGGATGAAGGCCGCGAGCCGGGATACCGCGACGGGCAGCTCAACACCCGGATCCGCACCTACAAGCTGGCCCGCCGCATGAATAACATCGCCTTTGCCTATACGACCTCGCCGCTGGAGGCCGCCGAGGCGATGGCCTTCAACCTCGACTGCTTCGGCTGCATCTGCTGGTTCGAATACGGCCGTCTGGCCGCCAAGCCGGGCGTCGAGACCCCCGTGTCCCTGGAGTTGGCCCCATATATTCGCTTCTTCCGCGACCGCCGCGATCTCCTGCGTAATGCGGAGGTCGTCGCAGATGTGGCAATCCTGCGGAGCTTCCCTTCGCAGGTCTACGCTGAAGCGACACAGGCCCAGCTCACCGCGCAGGCCGAGCAATTCCTCATCGAAAACCGGGTTCCCTTCCAGATCATCTACGACGATCATCTGAGCGAGTTGTCGCGATACCGCGCCTTGGTCCTGGCCGGCTGCGTGGCCATGTCGGACGCCCAGATCGAGCAGGTTCGCAGCTTCGCGGCCGGCGGTGGACGCGTGCTGCTGGTCGGGGATGCGGCGACCCATGATGAGTGGCTGATGCCCCGCAGGGCGCCCGGCCTCCAGGATCTGCCGGAAGCTCAATTGGTGCGGATCCAGAAGATCGCTGAAATGGGGGACGCGGTCAGTACGCTGTTGCAGGCATCACCCTCATTGGCCGTGGAGGGGCCTCACGGACTGTGTGCCGAGCTGACCGAGCGGCCCGGCCGTCGCCTGGTGCACCTGGTCAATTACCGCACCGACACACCGGCCCGCAACGTCACCGTGACCGTCCAGCTCCCGGAAGGCAAGCAGGTCAAGAACGTCCGCCTGGCCCGCCCTGAGCACGATAAAGACGCAGACCTGGAGATTCGACAACAAGGAAGGGTCATAACCTGTGTTGTTCCTGTCATCGACGTGTACGGGATCGTCGTCGTGACCCGGGATACACCGGGTGCACCACGATGAGTGCCCTCGACTGCAGCTCCCGCGGCTGTGCGGTCTGCGACTGCGCTTTCCTTTACTGGAGCCCGTCCCCAGGATGCCGATACACATTATGCACGCAATCGGGTTGACTTTTCCTGGCCAGGGTACATAATGTACTCATGAGACGCGTGATCAGCATTCGGCGACTGCGGGAGTTCTGGAAAGAGCACCCGGATGCCGAGACGCCGCTTCGGGAGTGGTACAAGATTGCTCGAAAGGCCCAATGGCACAGCCTCCAGGACGTCCGCAAGACCTACCCGAAAGCTGACGCCGTGACAGCGGGCAGCGGAGCAACGATGACGGTGTTCAACATCGGAGGCAACAAGTTCCGGCTGATCACGAGCATCTGGTATCCCGGTCAGCAGATCTATATCAAGATGGTGTTGACCCATGCCGAGCACAGCAAGGACAAGTGGAAGAAGCAACTGTGATCGCCGTGGAGGATGACGATATGCCTCGAACTACAATATCTCGATCTCCCCGCAAGCTGCCGGGCCGGTTTGAAGACCTGGTGGCGTTGCTGGCCCCTCGGGCCATCCGTGATGAGATCGATTACGAAAGCATGATTGAGATGCTCGACCGCCTTACCTCCCTGCCCCGCCTGACAAAGGGGCAGGAGCAGTATTTCGAGACGCTTTCCGTTTTGGTCGAAGCCTACGAGAATGACCATCACGCCATCGAGGTGGCTGACCTGCCCCCGATCCAGGTGCTCAAGCATCTGCTCGACAGCAGCGATATGAACGCCTCCCAGTTGGGCGAGCTGCTGGGGAATCGCTCACTCGGATCCAAGATTCTGCGCGGCCAAAGGGAACTCAGCAAGAACCACATTCGTTTGTTGGCCGAGCGGTTCAACGTTGACCCCGGTCTTTTCATCTGACTTGTCGGGTGCCCCACGTGCTTCATCCAGGCAGGAGAGCGATCATCGGTTCACCAAACAAACTGGCAGTCCGTTCTTCCGAACAGAAGACGACGGGTGGCCTATTCCCGCCGCGGCGGGGGCAAGGTCGCGATGATCGAATGCCGCACGGCCCGGCCCTCGGGTAAGTCGGACGGCTACGCCTCCAACAGCCATGCAGCTCGGTGAATACCGATGTCTGCTCAGGGTGCCGACCTGCCCCAAGCCTCCTTGACACGCCCGTGAGAGCGGACGACGATGACCGAGGGGCGGATATCTGGAGCGAATGTGTCAAGAGCCGAGAATTCGAGCCCGGTTTGGCCATCGAATCTTCGATTGGCCCGCACAGGAGACCGTCAATGACAACTGCCGACAGAGCATCGACCATCTGGCTGACCGCATTGAGTGTCGTCATGCCCGTTGCCGCAACTCAGGCTGCCCAAGCCGAGCCCGCCGGCAAGGCCGTGAAGCGGCCGAACATCGTGCTGATCGTCTCAGACGATCAGGGATACAACGATATCGGCATTCAGGGCTGCGAGGACATCCCGACTCCGAACATGGACGCTTTTGCTCGTGGGGGCGTCCGGTTCACGAACGGATACGTCTCGTGTCCGGTGTGCGCCCCGACGCGGGCCGGCCTGATGACCGGCCGTTACCAGCAGCGGTTCGGGTTCGAGTTCAACCCCGGACCTGAGGGCCAGGCGTCCGATCGTTTCGGTTTGCCGTTGTCTGAAAAGACGATTGCCGAGCGCCTCAAGCCCGCCGGCTATGTCACCGGGATGGTCGGCAAGTGGCACCTGGGCTTCAAGGACGACATGCAGCCGCCGCAGCGCGGTTTCGACGAGTTTTTCGGCTTCCTGGCCGGTGCTCATCAATACCTTTCCCGCGACGGAGGAGCTGCTGCTCCAATCTTACGTGGCCAGGAGCAGGTCGATGAGAAGGAATACCTCACCGATGCCTTCAAGCGGGAGGCGCTGGCGTTCATCGATCGGCACAAGAACGAGACCTTCTTCCTCTACGTGCCGTTCAACGCCGTTCACGCGCCGCTGCAGGCCACGGACAAGTATCTGAAGCGATTGGACGGCATCAGCGACGAGACTCGTCGGATTCACGCGGCGATGGTCTCGGCCTTGGACGACGCCGTCGGCGAAATCATGACCAAGCTGCGAGACAGCGGCGTCGAAGAGAATACCCTGGTATTCTACCTGAGCGACAACGGCGGCCCGACCCGACAGACCACATCCAGCAACAAACCGTTGCGGGGATTCAAGGGCGATGTCTTCGAGGGCGGCATACGCGTGCCGTTCATGGTGAGTTGGAAGGGCCGTCTGCCCGCGGGCAAAGTTTATGACCATCCGGTCATCTCGCTGGACATCCACCCGACCATTCTGGCCGCGGCCGGGGTGGAGCCTGCCGCCGACGCCAGGCTCGATGGCGTCAATCTGCTCCCCTACCTCAAGGGCGAAAAGACGGAGCGCCCGCACGAAACCCTCTTCTGGCGATTCGGCAATCAATGGGCGGTCCGCAGCGGCGACTGGAAACTGCTGAAGGCGGGCAAGGACCAGAGTCCGATGCTCTTCAATCTCAAGGATGACGTCAGCGAACAGAGTGACCTCGCCGCCAAGGAGCCAGAACGGGTCAGCACCCTCCGTGGCGTCTACGAGGAATGGAATAGGCAGTTGGCGTCGCCGAAATGGGAGAGCGGACGCAGACGCGCGGGAGCACAGAGCCGACCCAGAAACAGGTAATCTCGGAGAGCGCTGTGCGCACCTGAAATCAGTCCCTTCCGTCGCGACGGGTGTAGGTTTTTCGCGCATGTTGCGTGGTGAGAATCCACGGCAGACCGTCTTTTTACCGGCCGCAACCAAAGCGCACGGGAAGACAGAAACATACGCGCAACGTGCGTATTAGTTACGACGGAAAAGACCATCAAAAAAACGCTCTTGCCAATCCCACTGGGCGGCGTGAAACCCTTGCGGTGGCGAAACGTTCATTTGGAATGCCGCGTCGCTTTGCTGTTCCGTCCCATTCGGGATATTATCGCCCTCGCATCTTCCGAAATGTGAGGTCGATCATGTTAAGCACACGATCTGTATTGACGCAGCTCATTATCGTGCCCCTTCACGTGTTGTCTGCCATGGGCGAAACCGGCGGAGTTGCCTCAGCTACAACTGCACCGGAGAACAGCACAAACCTGCCCGACGCGAAAAGCTACTGGGTCTATGTCGGCACATACACCTCGCCCGCCACCGGCAGCAAGGGTATCTACCTGCTCGAACTCGACATGCGATCCGGTGAGATCAAGCCTATGGGCCTGGCCGCAGAGGTGGCCAGCCCGTCCTTCCTGGCGCTGCACCCAAACCGCCGCTTTCTGTATGCCGTCGGCGAGTTGAATGAGTTTCAGGGCAAGAAGGCCGGCGCAGTCAGCGCCTTTGCCATCGATGCCCGGACCGGCAAGCTGACATTGCTGAACCAGCAACCCTCCGGCGGCCAGGGACCCTGCCACGTCACCGTCGATCCCACCGGCAAGTGCGTGCTGACCGCCAACTATACCACCGGGACCGTGGCCTCGTTGCCGATCGACAACGAGGGCCGACTGGGTGAACCGACCTCAATCATCCAGCACATCGGATCCGGCCCCAACGCCAAGCGTCAACAAAGCCCTCACGCACATTCGATCAACCTGGACCGGGCCGGGCGGTTCGCATTCGCCGCTGATTTGGGGGCAGACAAGGTCTTCGTCTACCGGTTCACGGCAAATGAAGGATCGCTGGTCGCCAACGATCCGCCCTTTGCTCAAATCGCGCCGGGCTCCGGACCGCGACACTTTACGTTCCACCCGACAGGTCGCTTTGCCTATGTGATCAACGAATTGGCCTCGACGATCACCGCTTTCTCATATGACGCCGAGCGAGGGGTCCTCAAGGAGCTGCAGACGATCCCGACGCTGCCCGAAGGCTTCGCCGGCGAGAATTTCACGGCCGACATCCACGTCCATCCCAACGGCAGATTTCTCTATGGGTCGAATCGGGGTCATGACAGCATCGCTATCTTCGCAATCGACTCCGATAACGGCCGATTGTCCGCCGTAGGCCACGAACCCACGCACGGGAACTGGCCGCGCAACTTCGCCGTCGACTCTTCGGGCAGGTGGCTCCTGGCGGCCAACCAGAAATCGAACAACGTCGTCGAATTCGCGATCAATCCGCAGACGGGCTTGCTCGCGCCGACGGGTCGCGTGCTGGCAACACCGTCGCCGGTATGCCTCATGTGCGTCAGGGCGTTTCCATGATTGAAAGAGCCGCGATCAGAACTGTTTTCGCTGACGTGCCGTGGGAATACGGAGTTGCTGACGATACTTGGCGATGGTTCTGCGAGACACGGTGATTCCCTCCGCCTGAAGCTTGGCCGCGATGGCGTCGTCGCTAAGGGGCTGGTTCTTGTCTTCTTTGTCGACGATTTCTTTGACGCGGGCGCGCACGCTGTCCCAACTCGTCTCCTCACCGGTCTGTGTCTCGATGCCGCCGGTGAAGAAACACCTTAAGGGAAAGATGCCACGGGGCGTCTGCATGTATTTGTCGGCCACGGTGCGGCTGATGGTCGAAGGATCGCACCCGAGTTTCTCGGCCAGATCGCTCATCCGCATGACTTTGAGCCCCGCCGGCCCCATCTCGAAGAAATCCTTCTGGCGATCAACAATCTCCTCAGACACCTCCTGCAAGCGGTTTCGACGATACTGAATCGCATCGATCAAAGCCCCGGCCGATTCGAGGTTCTTGCGAATGAAATCCCGCGTGTCTTTGTCGTTGTTCTGGTCCGCCAGCATACGGCGGTAGGTCTCGGAGATTCGGAGTTTCGGACTGTTACCTCTGGCGAGCCGCACGCGGTAGCCGCCGGTTTCTTCGGAGTAGTCCACGATGACGTCGGGCGTGATGGGCGGAACGTCGCGATCGACGACGAGCGCGCCGGGCCGAGGGTAAAGCCGCCCAAGGTTTCGCACCGCCTGCTTGATATCTTCGATACTTCGGCCGGTGGCCTTGGCAACCTCCGGATATCTGTTCTTTTCGATGTCGGTCAGATGCCGTTCGACCAGGATGCGTTCGAGTTCGTGGTTGCCTTCCAGATTGTCCAGTTGCAGCAAGAGACACTCGCGCAGGTCCCTCGCCGCGATGCCCGGCGGATCGAGGGTCTGGACCCAGCTCAGGGCCTCGGCCATGTCGGCCGGTGAAAAAGGCGGCACATGCTGCTCGGCGATTTGCTCCAGCGGCGTTCTGAGATATCCGTCTTCGTCGATGTAGTTGATGATCAGTTCGCCCGCCTGCTTCAGGTGATCGCTGAGCTCGACGAAAGCCCATTGCTGGCGAAGGTACTCGTTGAGCGAGATACCCCGGCTGGCCGTATTGGCCATCGCATCCATTTTGGCGTCGCGTTCGCCATCGCCATGCCCGGCCCGGCGTCCGAACGGTCGGTCGCTGTCGTCGAAATCGTACTCCCGGGAAAGCCGCTCCAGATGCTCGAAGCCCTTCGCTTCGTGCCTCTGCTCAGCGTCAACTGGGGTGCTCCCCTCGCTGGACGGCTCGACGGGGGGTTGGCCGTCGAGGTCCCCTGGCGGAGCCAGATCGACCTCCTCCAGCGCGGGATTGCGCTCCATCTCTTCCTGGATCTTCGCCTCCAGCGCCAAGATCGGAAGCTGGAGGATGTTCATCGACTGGATGAGCTGGGGAGTAAGCCGCTGCTCCTGCCGAAGACCCAAAGACAGACTTTGCGACATAAACTGCGACATCGACAGATATTATACCCGATAGATGGCCGGGTCGCAGCATGCGACCGCACGGTCGATCCGACTGGCGGGCGACCGCCAGCACCCGGCTTGCGGCGGCGATGACGGCCGAGGCACGGCCAGAAGCATTGCTCAGACACGCGCCAGCGCGTTTTGGGCAGGTCCAGACGTACTGGGGCAAGCCATCAGTGGCAACCCGCCCCGGTGCAAGCCGGCGTTGGCAGTTGCGCTGAGACTCCTGGGGGCGTCGTGTGACGGTCGAGTGGGCGGTGCCTTGCGTGCCTGCAACGGCGCACCACGTAGCGAAAAGCAGGGGGCGCGACGGCAGGACCCTGGGCGAAACCGGAGGGCTTCATCTGTAGATTAAGTACTTCGCCCGCTGCTTCATGAATGAATCGCGGCCGGAGTTCCAGTACTTCACGATCTCATCAGCAGACTTGCCCTCCAGGAACATCTTGCGGATCCGGTCGGTTCCGCAGACTTTGTCGAACATGCCGTCCCGCTTGCCACCGAACAGTTGGACCTGCGGATAGAGCTTGCGGACCGCGTCCATGACATGGAACTGAATCGCTGTGAGGTCCACCGAGTCGCGGTCGGTGATGTAGATCTGGACGCCGCCGCAGGCCTTGCCCTTAACATGATCCATGTAGTACGGTGTGAAGTAGGTCGGCCGGAACTGCACACCAGGAAGCTTGCGGCGAGTCAACTCATCGGCAAAGGCCTCGGCATTCTCCACGAACGGTCCGCCGGCCAACTCAAACGGCAGCGTGTAACCGACGCCCTCGCTGACGACTTGCAACTCGCCCATAATGCCCGTCGCGGCATAGAACATCGACGTATCCGCGCGCGGAACGTGCGGCGAGGTGGGGACCCACAACAAACCCGTCTGGTCGAACCACATGTCGCGTCGCCAGCCTTTGAGCGGGACGACCGTCAGGTCGCACTTGATGCCTCCCGCCAGCCAGCCCTCGCCGTTGATCATTTTCGCCAGTTCACCGCAGGTCATGCCGTAGATGTATGGAATAGGGAAGTACCCCACGTGGGATTTGTACTTGAGATCGAGGGGGCGTCCTTCGATGCGATTGCCGGTCAGGGGATTAGGGCGATCGAGAACGACGAAGCCAACCCCGTTTTCGGCCGCTGCTTCCATTGCATCGGCCATGGAACTGACGTAGGTGTATGATCGACAACCGATATCCTGAACGTCATAGACAAGGGCGTCGATACCTTTGAGCATCTGCGTGGTCGGCTTTGGGGTTTTGCCGTAAAGCGAGTAGACGGGCAGACCGGTAGCGGGGTCGTTCGAGTCGTTGATCTTATCGCCCGCGTGGACGTTGCCGCGGACGCCGTGTTCAAGCCCAAACAGGGCAACCAACTTTACCTTGCCGGACTTATGCAGCACTTCGATGGTGCTGCGCAGGTCGCGGGTGACGCCGGTCGGATTGGTGATCAGCCCGACGCGTTTGCCGGCCAGGAGGGAAAAGTCGTCGGCAATCAGAACGTCGACGCCGTTTTGAACGGCCGCGTCTTTTGCGGCTGCAGGTGCGGCGGCGGCCCATGAGGGAACGAATCCGACGCACAGGAGAACGTCCAGAAACAATGTCGAGATTGGAAACACTCTCCGGTACTGATGCATGGCTGAACACTCCATAAGATCTCTACAGGCCTCAACCGACGACCCGGCGACCGTCATCACGACATCCGGCCGTTGAACCGATGAACCGTCTCGACCATGGCCAGGAAGTTGTCGGCAGGCACGTAGTTCGTGACGGAGTTGCCGGAACCGCAGGCGTATCCCCCTCCGGGCGAACATCGTTCGAGGATCTCGCCTGTACGCCGACAGACGACCTCGCGCGGAGCCCGACTCAACAGATCAACATCCAGGCCGCCCAGGACGGCCACTCGATCGCCCCACCGCCCCTTGAATTCCTCGACGGGCACAATCGCGTCCTCGAAACTGTGTTTGCCGTCGATGCCCACGTACTCGATCAGATCGGGCATGACCGACTCGACGTATCCGCAACTGTGGAGGAGGAAAAACCGGCCCGTTCGGTGGGCCAGTTCCGCGAAACGGCGGTGCCACGGCAGGATGTACTCTCGCAGGTGATCGGGACTGATCAATGTGGCGGTTTTGAAACCCATGTCGTCGCCCAGCCACAGAGCAAACACCTCGGGCATGGTGCAGAAACGCTCGAAAGCGGCCAGCAACAGCGATCCGACGCGATCGACCACCTCTTTCACCAAATCGGGCTCCTCATGGAGCATGATCATGAAATGCTCGAGTCCCATGAGGGTGCCGGCCCATTCGAGCACGCCGCCTGAGAAACCGATGGCCTCCATGCCTTCGGGCAGACAAGCGATGGCCGCCTCTGCCTGCTCGAAACCGAACGAATCGGGGCTCGGCCAGGGATATCTTTCGATGTCCCGGCGGGTCTGGATCAGGCCCTGCTGCTCGTTGACCCACTGTCTGCCGACCACCGCGGCGGGCGCCCCTTCAGACGCTTGTCCGTAATCGACCGTGAACGGGATGTTCACTCGCACCCTGTAGTAGTCATACCCGAGCCGCCACCATAATCGCACCCTCTGTTCGGCCCAGGCCCGCAATCGAGACTTTTCGCCGTCGGCAGGCGGCGGCAGGAGAGAACCGGCGTTCAACTCCGCAAGCACTTCCTCCGCGATGGCCAACTCAAACAGCGGGATCCGGTCGGGACAGCCTCGGCGCAGAACGGTCTTCAGTCGCTCCACATCGGGCTGGGGTTCGGGCAAATGAGCCAGCGGATCATCCATTACCAAGTCGTTCCTCTTTCGCGACGAGCCCCCTCGACCACCCGGTCCCAGTCGAACGCCGGACCGGGATCGATCTTTTCCTTGGTGACGTGCATGTGACCCAGCAGTCCCGACCACGCGGCAAGTTCCTGCTCGGAGAAGACCTCAGTTCGCACGCGGCCGTCATTGCCGCGAGGGTAATCGAGCCTCAGTCGCGGGAAGATGCGGTTCAGCGCCGCAGTCAGCTTGATCAGAGCGTCATACTGCTCGCAGGTGAAGTCGTATTGCATCAGGTCGCGGCCGTTGATGTTGCCGGTGACCACTTCCTTTCTGGCCGCTCGTCCCATGAACCAGGGCGTCCGGACCCGACGTTCTTTCACCCACTTGGGGGGTGACACGTACGGCCAGCCAAACAAGTCCTTGGCATACCACTCGTCGAGCGTCTTCATGTCGCCGTAGGCTCCGATATGAGCGATCTCGACACCGAGGGAGCGGTCGTTGGCCGTGCCGGCGTGCCAAGCCCGCTCCTTGAGATCCAGCGTCTGGTAGACGGTCCCGTCAATATCGAGCAAGAAATGGACGGACAGGCCGCGGAGGTCGTGCAGGACCTTGAAACAGCGAGCCGATGTCCCGCATGCGTCGTAGTGAATCACGAACTGATCGACCACCCGTCGGGCTTCATCGAGGCTCCATCCGCGGTCCTTTATACGCTCCTCGACGTCCTTGGGCAGGTTCCGCCGGGTTCCGTAGCGGTTGGGATCCAGCGGAGCGGCCGGCGTGTGCGGCATGATCAGTTCGGGTTCAAAATGGCGCCGGCAGCGGTAAGCATCGTATCCGCCCGGGTCCATCCAGAGGACAACAGGAGTACCGGTGTGAAAGAACCGGCCGGCGGCAACGATTTCGTCGCCGCACCGCATCAGCGGATCGCCGGGGCGCTGGCCGTATCTGGTCGGCGAACACCCGCACAACCCCGATAGGACAACGATCGCAAACGCGGCAAACAATGCTCGGAGGTTTCCTGTCATGATAGAGCCTCCCGCACAGCGCTCGTCACTCAGTCATCAACCGGCTGTAGATCGAAGCTGAAATCCCAGTCCCACTCATCATAATAGAGGTTGCGGCCGTCGATTTCGACTTCACCCCGCTGAAAATCGGCGGGCTCGCTTCGCAAGCTGTGCTTGGGCGGATCGAGCTGCCAGCCATAGTCCAGATTCACGATCATCCGGTAGGAATCCATATGGCCGAAGAAGAAGTCGCGTATCCTCGGGTCATCCGACTTCTTGAGGCCATAGGAAGCGTCGGCCGGGAGCCAGCCCCACGGCTCCACGTAGAACTCGGCCCAGTCGTGCATGTTCCATTCGAGCGGTTGCGTTTCCCAGCCGGACTGCCATCGAGCGGGTATGCCGACTGAGCGACACATGGCGATGAACAACATGGCGTGGATGCCGCAGTCGCCCCGCCAGGTGGCCAGCCCTTTACGCGTGCAACTGGGGATGATCGAGTACTCCTCCTCCGCGCAGTACTTCATCCTGGTGTTGATGTAGTAGAAGATCTTCCGAGCCTGTGCCAGGGGATTGGTCTCGTCGCCGACGGCCTGTTTCACGGCCTCGCGCAGCTCGGGTGTAAACACGACGTGCGGGGGCCGTTCTTCCAGACAAGCCTTACCCCAGTCGTCCGGCAGGGGTCGAGCGGCGGCATCGTCCAGCTTCGGGCAGAACGCATAGCAGACATACTCGAACTCTTCCTCGAAGACCACCGGCTGGGCCGGATCGCTGATCTTCTGTTCCAGGTACACGGTCCGCTGGGCAGCACCGGTGAGGATCTGATTACCCTCGGCATTGGGTGCAAGCTTGCACTCCGTCGGCGCGGTGCGGATCAGCCGCACCTGCTTCTGCTGGCGGTATTCCTGGGGGAACGGCAGCCAGCATCGCACCAGGGAGCCGGACCTGGCGCCAGGGCGATTGGGGGCGACGGTGAGCTTGTACCGGATGCGTTGCCGGATGGGTAGCACCTCGGTCTTGCCTGATGCGTCGGCCGCGGCCAGCGCCTTGCGGATGTGCTCGATCATCTGCTGCTCGGCCTGTGCCTTCTTGTCCGGTGCAGGAGCGGCCTGCGTTGCGGCATGCGCATCACGACGCTGCCTGGCTTCTTCGCAGAAACGGAAGATGTTCGACGGTTCGCGGATGAAATAGCACGGCCGGCCGTCTAAAACGCGGTATTGAACCTCGCCGGCCGCCCGCCACCGCTCGACGTCGGCCGCGGTTACATCGGGGATGGGCGAGCGGAGCCGCTCGACGAGCGCCGGCAATTCCAGGCGGTAGTCGCGTCGAATCCGGCGGATGATTTCCAGGGCGTCGGCGGCGGCTTGGCTGCGACGTGGATCATCGATCTTCTGTTCGGCCTGCAAGAGGTTCTCGGCCTCACGCAGACGACCGTCGGCGACCAACTGCCGCACGCGAACCATGATGGGCTCATCAGAGGTGAACAACTGTGCGGCCCCCGACAGAGGACCGGCATCCGTTTGTCCGGCGGCGGCCAGTGCACTCAATAGCATCGACATCCAGATCATTGTTGTTCCTCATCTACGACCGACGTTTCCCGTCAACCATTCCACTCAGAGTACATCCCAAGACAGTGGCTTCATCCTCAGACAATGAGCACATCCTAAGAGAGTGTGGGTTCCGCTTCCAGCCCGCCGCTCAGTCCGAAATCCGTTCCGGGGCCCGGGCCCGGAAAGGATTCCGGGCCGAGCGGCTGGTCCCAGATTCCTATCTGGGACCCTTCTGGTGACGATTCCCATCGTCATTCATATGTGAATGCGGAAGGGATTCCGCGAGGAGTGCGGCCCGGAAAGGATTCCGGGCCGAGCGGATTCATTTGGAGGCGCATGCCCACGCAAAGCCGTGGGCATGGCACCCGGCGGAAAGGATTTGGGGTCGAGCGGTTTGGAGGTGTGGTCGGACATGAGTCAAAACGGCGCGCAGAACACGCCCTACCGTGGTGCGGCAGGTCGGCGCCCTGCTTTGTCGATGCGACTTGGCGGGGCTCTGACCTGCCCTACCTGCTTGCCTGGGGGCAAGGATGGGCCGACGGGGGCGTCGGCCCTACCCCCCGCAGCCTACGCATGGCCGTGGGGATGGCGCCCGGCAACGTCGGCGATTTCAGGCGGTCGTTTTGAAAAGAAGATTCGCTGGTCCCAGATTCCTATCTGGGACCCTTCTGGTGACGATTCCCATCGTCATTCATATGTGAATGCGGAAGGGATTCCGCAAAGAGTTTGGCCCGGAAAGGATTCCGGGCCGAGCGGCTGGTCCCAGATTCCTATCTGGGACCC
>DAOOIV010000011.1 GCA_035384605.1 Phycisphaerae bacterium | reverse complement strand
GTGTTTTGTGAAGCACCCATGGTCATGAGCACAAAGAAAAACGGCTAAAGTTGACCATAAGTAACTTGCCGGTTTTCTGTGAAGCAGCGTCTTGACGCACGCGCGTCAATCAGGTTGTCACGGACTCGCCATCGAGCCCGTATTCAAACTCATCCGAGGCCACACACCTCCCTATCCAAGACCACGCTTCCTGTCTAACTCCTGCTTTATTATATGTTGCCGGGCCGAACACATCAAGGCCGTTCCCGGCCGTTGGCGAAGGGCGGGTCCGTGACAGTCCAGGCGGCTCTTACAGAACCCCGACCGCAAGCGAGGGGCCTTGATGTTCGGAGCACGCCGACCCTGCCGCTCCGGAAGGGAAGTGACACGACCATTCGAACGCCCACCCCCCGATACTGGTGTCTAAGATATAAAAAACTCCATAGACATGTATTAGCATTTGTCAGATTCCCGACACGCAGTCTCGCCTCCGTTCGGCCGTCGCCGCTGATTGCGATGCCGGATACCCAGACGTCTTCAATGGCGAGGCTGACCACCGTGCCGGCATGGCGTGTTTACGCCATTGTCTCTCCCGGGTCCGTCCGTGCCCGACGACGGTTGCCGCACTCGCGACAGCCATACTCGCTCGGCGCGGCTTGTCGCTGCTCGCTGCCGGCGGTAGGATACACGCACTCATCGTTTCACCCGGTGGCTTGCGTCAAGGAGATCAGCATGTACGCCAAGCAGGTGTGCGTCTTTCTGGAGAATAAGAAGGGTAGAATCGCCGAAGTGACCGGCTTGCTGGCCGGGGAAGGCATCAACATCCGAGCCTTGTCGCTGGCCGACACGCCCGACTTCGGGGTGCTCCGGCTGATCGTGGATGACCGTGTCCGGTGTGTTCGGGTCCTCAAGTTGAATGGTTTCGTCGTCCAGGAAACCGAGGTCATTGCCATCGAGATCGATGACCGGCCGGGCGGCCTCCATCGGATCGTTGAGCTGCTGGACCGCGAGGGAATCAACATCGAGTATATTTACGCCTTTATGAAGAAAAAGGCCGAGCAGGCATTGGTGGTGTTCAAGATCGACGACGCGGCTCGCGCAGCCGAGACGCTCAGGCGAAGCGGAATCGCCATCCTGTCGGAAGATGCGATAAAGGATCTGTGACTGTCTTCGTTTCGAAAGGAAGGTAGACATGACAAAGCGCACTTGCATCATTCTGGGAATTGTGGGTCTGGGGTTGTTCGTTGGCTTGGCCGGGTGCAAGGATTCGTCGAAGGCCCCGACGACCACAAAACCGGCCGACGCCGGTCCTATCAGGATCGGAGCCATCTTCTCCATCACCGGTCCCGCGGCGTTCCTGGGGGCCCCCGAAGAGAAGACGACGCAAATGCTCGTGGAGAAGATCAACAACGAGGGCGGCGTCCTCGGCCGCAAGCTGGAGGTCATCATCAAGGATTCCGGGGCAAGCCCCGAGAAGGCCCTCTCGCTGGCCAAGCAGCTCATCGATGAAGAGAAGGTTCTGGCGATCATCGGCCCGTCGACCAGCGGTGAGACGATGGCTATCAAGCAGCTTTGCCAGGACAGCAAGATGATCCTTGTCTCGTGCGCCGCCGCGGAAAAAATCGTCGAACCCCTCGCGAGCTACGTATTTAAGAGCCCTCAAAAAGACAGCGATGCCGTGAAGGTGATTTATGAGGCCATGAAAAAACGCGGCATTTCGAAAATCGGCGTCGTGGTCAGCAGTGATGGCTTCGGGACGGCCGGCAGGGAACAGCTTGAAAAACTGGCTCCGGAGCACGGTCTGACTATTGCCATCGCCGAGGTCTACCCCAAGGAGGTGACTGACCTGACCGACGTGCTGACCAAGGTCAAGGGCAAGGACGTCCAGGCAGTGGTCAACTGGTCCATCGTTCCCGCCCAGAGCCTGGTTGCCAAGAACATGAAGCAGATCGGTTTGGACGTCCCCCTCTTCCAGAGTCACGGGTTCGGCAACATCAAGTACGCCCAAGCCGGGGGAGAGGCGGCTAACGGCACCCTGTTCCCGTGCGGACGCCTCCTGGTCGCCGAGCAACTGCCCGACGACCATCCCCAGAAGGCCCTGCTGATGTCCTACAAGAAGGATTACGAGAGCAAATACAATGAGGAAGCCAGCACCTTCGGTGGGCACGCTTATGACGCCCTGTTGATTCTCGTCGAGGCCATCAAGAAGGCAGGTACCGACGATCGCGAGAAGGTCCGTGATGCCATCGAAAACCTCAAAGGGCTCGTTGGAACCGCGGGCATCTTCAATATGTCGCCTACGGACCACACCGGCTTGGATGCCGATGCTTTCGAACTCCTGACCGTGAAGGAGGGTAAGTTTGTGATTGCCCCAAAGGAGTAAACGATACACGGCAATCCGATCCCAGGAGTCTGAGCTTAGATGGAACTCACCCAGGCGCTGCAGTATTGCGTTGCCGGCATCCGTAACGGCAGCGTGTACGCAATTGTTGCCATCGGCTTCAACATCATCTACAGCACCACCGGCGTCATCAACTTCGCCCAGGGTGAGTTTCTCATCGTTGGAGCGATGACGGCCATCAGCCTGAACCATTTCGTGCCGCTGCCGGTTGCCGTCGCCTTGGCGGTGGTCATCACCATGCTGCTGGGCGCGTTGGTCGAGTTCGTGTTTATCCGCCCCGTCCGCCATGCCCCCGTCCTGCGGCTCATCGTGATCACCATCGGCATCTCGATTGTGCTGCGCGAGGGCATGCTGCACGTGTGGGACGAGCAAGTCAGGGCCCTTCCGTATTTCACCGGTACGGCCGTCTCGACCTTCCCGCTTTTCGGCGCAAGAGTCTCCCCCCAGGACCTCTGGGTGCTGGGCATGTGTGCCGTCATCGTTGCCGGCTTGACGCTGTTCTTCCGGTTCACGCCGACCGGTCGTGCGATGCGGGCCTGCGCCGACGATCGGATGGCGGCCCAACTCTGCGGCATCAAGGATTCCCGCATGGTCACGCTCTCTTTCATGCTCAGCGCCGCCATCGGCGCGCTGGCCGGATGCGCGATTTCCCCGGTGATGCAGACGCAGTACGACATGGGCGCCCCCCTGGCCATCAAAGGCTTCACGGTGGCAATTCTCGGAGGGCTCGGCAACAGCATGGCCGCGGTTGCGGCGGGACTGCTGCTCGGACTGATGGAAGCCTTTGCCGTGAGCCAGATGCCCGTTGCCTACAAGGAGGCGGTTGCCCTGGTCGTCCTGCTCATGGTGCTGATTGTGCGCCCGAGCGGCCTGTTTGCCGGCCGGCAGACCATCGAGCTGAGGGACCACTGATGCGTCTCGGCAGATATCTGCCCGTTGCTGTCACGATCCTTCTGGTGGTCCTGATCCAAACCGGACTCTCGGCCGCTGAGAAGCCCTTCTACATGACCCAGATCACCATGTCGGCGTACTATGCGCTGGTGGTGATCGGCTTGTGTCTGCTGATGGGATATGCAGGCCAGGCCTCTCTGGGCCACGCGGGTTTCTTCGCCATCGGCGGCTATGTCTCGGCGGTACTGACGACGTGCAACCTGCTGGCCTATCAGACCCATCCCCTGGTTCGGTTGTGCCGGTGGCTCGGCCTGACCGTTGAGCATCAGGATCTTTACGGCAGGCAGATGCTGAGCATTCTGCCTTGGCCGGCCTTCATAGCGGCCCTGCTTGTGACCGCTGTGATCGCCCTGATCATCGGCATGCCGGTCATCCGTTTGAAAGGACACTACTTGGCGATGGCCACGCTGGGTTTCGGCCTCATCGTCTACCGCATCGTCCTGGGGGCGGAGGTCTTCGGCCAGGCCGATGGTATTTCAAACGTCCCGCCTTTCAAACTGATCGGCGATACGCTGCAGGTCAACGGCGCTCCGGCGTTCCGCGTGCAGAACTACTACATCGCGTGGGTTGTCGTCCTCGCGGCCATGGTCCTGGCCATCAACCTGGTTCACTCGCGCATCGGCAGGGCCCTTCGATCCATCCACCAGAGCGAGGAGGCGGCGCATTCGCTGGGAATCGATACCTACCGTTACAAGCTCTACACCTTCGTGCTCAGCGCTCTCTTCGCCGCCGCCGGGGGCGCCCTCCTGACGCATTACAACGCAAGCATCGGCCCCTCGGAAGTCAGCGTCATGAAGTCCGTCCGCTACGTCGCGATCGTGGCTGTCGGAGGGATGGCAAATCTGTGGGGAGCGCTGCTGATGGGCGTGGTCCTGAACTTCCTGTCTCTTCGCGGCGTGTTCGGCACCTACGATGACGCGGTTTTCGGCGTCATCCTTATCGCGATGATGATCTTTGCGCCGGAAGGACTGCTCAGGGTGCCCCGCTGGCGCGCTCTCGCATTCTTGTCGACCAGGAGGTCTCATGGCTGAGCCCCTCCTGACGACGCACAGGCTCCACCGTTTCTTTGGCGGTCTTCATGCCGTCGAGGACGTGAGTTTCAGCGTGCCCTGCGGGGCAATCAAGGCCATCATCGGTCCCAACGGCGCGGGCAAAACGACGCTTTTCAATCTGATCGCCGGCACGTTGTCCCCTCACGAAGGGGAGGTGTACTTTCGAGGCAGCCGGATCACCGGCTGGAGGGCACATGCGATCGCGAGGCTGGGGATCGCCAGGACGTTTCAGACCACGAAGCTGTTTCCCCAGATGACCGTTCTTGAAAACGTCATGGTCGGCCGCCATCCGAGGACCCGGTCCGGTTTCGTCGCCGGCATGCTCAACCTGCCGCGCACCTGGCGCGAGGAGAAGGAGAGCAGAGACAAGGCCATGTCGATCCTGGATGATCTCGGCCTGTCGGCGTGTGCCTCGGAGATCGCCTCGAATCTGTCCTTCGGCCGCCAGCGGCTGGTCGAGTTCGCGCGGGCCCTGGCCACCGAGCCGCAGCTCTTGCTTCTTGACGAGCCGGCGGCCGGGCTCAATATCTATGAGACACAGGCCCTTGCCGATCTGATCTTGAAGATTCGCGGCCGGGGTGTGACCTGCCTGGTGGTCGAGCACGACATGTCGCTCGTTATGAATATCTCGGACGATGTCGTGGTCCTGGATCAGGGCCACAAGATCGCAGAAGGACCGCCGCGGGTGATTCAGAGAGACCCCGAAGTGATACGCGTTTACCTGGGGGACGACCATGCTGCGACTGACCAATGTTGAGGCAGGCTATGGCGCCTTGCGGGTTCTCAAGGGAATCTCGCTGCACGTTTCCCAGGGGGAGATCGTCGCCATCATCGGGGCCAACGGCGCGGGCAAGACGACGCTGCTTAAGAGCATCGCCGGTATCCTTCAGCCGCGATCCGGAACGATCCTGTTCGACAAGCAGGACCTCCGAGGCCTGCCGCCTGATAGAATCGTTCAGCTTGGCTGCTCGATGGTCCCCGAGGGCCGTCATGTCTTCCCCACCATGACGGTGAAGGAAAACCTGATCCTCGGGGCTTACTCCTGCCGGGGCAAGGGACAAACGCGCGAGGCCGTCAAGGCAAGCATGGACGAGGTTTGCCGGCTCTTTGACATCCTCAAGGAGCGGGAACATCAGCTTGCCGGCACGCTGTCCGGCGGGCAGCAGCAGATGCTCGCCATCGCGAGGGCTTTGATGTCCAAGCCGCGATTGTTGATGATGGATGAGCCTTCGCTCGGGGTCGCGCCTTTGGTGGTCCGCGACATCTACCGGACCATCACGACCTTGAAGCGCGACGGCTTGACGATTCTGCTGGTCGAGCAGAACGCACGGGCGGCCCTGGCGGTGGCGGATCGCGGATACGTCATCGAAACCGGGCAGATCGTCCTCGAGGGAACTTCGCGGGAGCTGAGCGACAATCGCGAGGTCCAGCGAGCTTACCTGGGCAAGGAGTACGAGCGTATCGATGAGTGAGGCAACATCATGAGCCGGAATGCCCTTTACAACCCCGCTTGCGAGGCGCTTCCCCGCGACGAGTTGGAGCAGCTCCAGATCGAGCGGCTGCAGTCGACTCTGAACCGGGTGTATCGCAGCGTCGCCTTCTATCGAACGGCCTTCGACGCGAATTGCGTCAATCTTGAGAAGATCAGGGACCTGCGGGCCATGCGGGACCTGCCCTTCACGACGCGCGACGATCTCCTGCGAAGCTACCCCTACGACATGTTCGCCGTTCCGCTGCGTGATATCGTGCGGATCCACCAGGGGTTCGCAATCGCCGGAACGCCCGTCGTCGTCGGCTACACGCGAAACGACCTGCGCAACTGGACGGAATGCGCCGCCCGCGTACTGACTGCCGGCGGGATCACCGAGCACGACGTGGTCCAGATCGCCCTCGACTACGGCCTGCTGCCCGGTGCCCCCGGATTCCAGCAGGGCGCCGAACTCATCGGGGCCTCAGTCATCCCGGCTTCCATGACGGCCTCGATGTCCAGACAGATCGCCATCATGAAGGATTTCAAAACCACGGCCCTCATCACCACGCCGAGCCACGCCCTGAACATCGCCGCGGGGCTCGAGGAGATGGGAGTCCACCCCGAACGGCTCCAACTGCGGCTGGCCCTCTTCGGCGGCGAACGGTGGAGCGACGAGCTGCAGAAGCGGATCGAAGAAAAGCTCCACGTTATCGCGATCGACACCTATGGCCTCACCGCGATCATGGGGCCCGGTGTGGCCGGCGAATGCCGCCAGCGGTGCGGGTTGCACATCAACGAAGACCACTTCATCGTTGAGGTCATCGACCCCACCAGTCTCGAACCGCTCGGACCAGGATGCGAAGGGGAGTTGGTGCTGACCACCATCACCAAGGAGGGCTTCCCGCTGATCCGCTATCGGACGGGCGACATCACCTCCGTTAATAGCGAGCCGTGCGCCTGCGGCAGAACCCTCGCCAGAATGACCCGCGTGTCGCGGCGGACGGATGACCTCATCTTCTTCCACGGCGTGGGCTTCTTCCCCGTCCAGATCGAGAAGATCTTGTACGAGGTCGAGGGCCTCAGCCCACACTATCAGATCATCCTGGACCGACAAGGCGACGTCGATACCCTTGAGATTAAGGTCGAGGTCCTGGAAGACATCCCGTCTCTCGACGAGATCAAGACCCTGGAAATCCTGAGAAATCAGGTGGCCAGGCGGATCAAGACCGTCTTGAACCTGGACGCGAAAGTGACCTTCGCCGAACCAAAGTCCCTGCGGTCGGATTCGGGTGCAATCCCGCGCGTCCTCGATCGAAGACCGGGATGATCGTGTGCGATTCTTGGCGGCTGCCTGATGGAGTCCCCCGTGATTCCTCCGCTTCTTTCTGGGTCTCTGGCCCGCGGTCTGATATACTATGCCGCCGACATCATCCGTAGAATAGGACCTTACGGCCGGACATCTGTGCGGCTTGCGCGCATGTTTCTGGATCGCAGTGCACTTGGGTGGCGGCCCGCAAAAAGGCGGTCCGCCTTAGGAGTCGAGATCATGTGTGAATCGTGTTCATCCTATGTTTTGAATCGTCGTGGTTTCCTGGCGGCGACCGGCGCGCTCGGGGCGGCCGCTTTCGTCTCGCGGGCCGTGGCCCGGCAGGTTGGTGCGGCCGCGGCGTCTGCCGTTCCCAAACGCGACAAGAAACCGGCCAGGGTCCTGGTCGCCTTTTTGTATCCGCCCGCGGATGTCGTCAACGAAGGGAAGATGGAAGACTCGTGGCGGGTACACAATTGGTTCACCTGGCCGGGCAACCAGTTCGAGCCCGAGCAGCAGGAACGCAAGTTTACCGCGAAGATCAGGGAAACCGCCGACAAGCTCGGGCTGGTGGTCGAGTTCATGCCGAAAGCGATCTATCAGGAGGCCAAGGTCAGAGAGTTCATCGAACAAGCCAAAGCCGCCAAACCGGATGCCGTCTTCATCGTGAACTTCTGGAACACGTTTTCCAAATGGTCGCACCAGATGGCGACCGAGCCGGGTGCCCCGACGGCGATCGTTTACCATCCGGTGGGTTCAAACCATCAGCTTCCGCCGGATTACCTGCGAAATGCAGAGGGGCTCTACTACATCCATTCCATCGAAAACTGGGATGAAATAGAGCGGGCTCTGACGGCCGTCCATGCCAGGCAGATGCTGGCGCAGAGTCGGCTGCTGCGCATCTCCGCCAAACCCGCCGCTGAAATCATATCCGAGCCGCGGCTCGGCGTCGAAGTCGTCGGGGCCCCCGCCGAGGAATTCAACGCCGTCTTCGACGGCATCGCGGATGACGACGAGCTCGTCCGCGATGCGATGCAGTTCAAGAAGAACGCCGCCAGGGTCACCGACGTCGTCGACAAGTATTTCGTCGATGCCATGAGGGCCCATCGGGCCGTCGAGCAGATGCTGCACCGCTACGGCGCCGACGCCATTACCATCGAGTGCCTGCAACTCAAGCATCGAAAGCCCTGCATCAGCTTCGCGACGAATAACGGAAACCTCGTTCCGTGCGGCTGCGAGAACGATCTCAACGCCTCGCTCACGTTGATGCTGGGCCGATGGCTGCTGGGCCGCGGCGGCTTTCAGCACAACCCCGAGTTTGATACGAGCGAGAACAGATACTTTGCATCCCACTGCACTTGCGCCTGGAAGCTGCACGGTCCCCAGGGGCCTTCGCAGGAGTACTTCGTGCGGCCGTTCTTCCACCAGTTGCCCAAGACGGCGGCCCTCGACGTGCAGTGGACGCCCGGTGAACCGATCATTCTGGCCAAGTATCTCAGCGGACAGGACACCCTCAACTGCTGGACCGGTAAAGTGATCGAGTCACCCACCTCGCCTCCCACAGGCGGCTGCGCGACGCGCGTGCTGATGGAAATGGACAACGTGGACGACGTGTGCAAGGTCTACGCCGGTCCCCATCCGATCCTCTTCTGTGGCAATCGCGGCGATGCCAAACGCCTGAAAGCCTTCGCCAGGATGTATCGGTTGACGTTTCAGGGCAACGTGTAGTGTGGGCGAGTAGAGTCGCCGGTACTCCTGGGGGGTTGCGGACATACTCTCACAGGACAATGTCTGGGTCCTGCACCCTGAACCCCGGCTCCTGAATCCTTAACCGCAGAACCTCTCAAAGTTGCCGCCGAATAGATCGGCGACGTCCCGTCGGATCTCCTGCTCGCTCGGCATCCACCCCGACCGGACCAGGTCGATGTACTTGTCGGCCAGCACGTCGGCGATGATGCGACGCGAGTGCGACCACTTATAGATGAGCTGATCCAGGACACGCGCGTCCGAGTGCTGCGGGATGACGGACGTCCCCAGCAGTTCGAGCCGCATGCGCGTCATCTCCTCAATCAGACTAGGGTTGTTCAGAAACCACCAGCAGCCGAAGACCATCAGATTGGGGTGCTTGCGGGCCGCGACGCAGAGCTCATGCTGGTTCTCGCGGGCCAACATGGTGACCAGGAAGCGGTTGTCCGGGCAGGTCGCGCACAACCGGCTGACGCTGGCCACGTCGGCGGCGCCCACCCCGTCGCCGGCCAATCGCAGTTGCGGATTCAGGCTGCGCCGCACGCCGATCATCATCGCGAACGGGATGCCCGCCTCACGACATACGGGCAGCACGCACCCGGCGATGAGGGCGGCCCGCGGGCTGTCCTCGGGGATGGTGAAATCCGGTGGCAGCGACACGGCCATGTAGCGCGGACGCATTCGCACGACCCAGTCGGTTAGAAACCGCCGCACTTCGGTCAGGTCGGAAGCTCCCAGCTCGCCGTTCACGCGGTAGCCCCAGCCGGCCAAGCGCGTGACGGCGAAACCCCAATCATTCAGCAAGGGGTCGATTCGCAAGGCGGCCTCAAATCGCTCGTCTGACCCGGGGCCTTGGTCCCAGACCGGCCGTTCTTTGTCGTCAAACGGGTCGTTGGTCATGATCACCCGTCTGACATTGGACAGCCTAAACACTTGGTCGATGTACGCTTCTCGCGGAATCGCCGAAAGGTGCTTCCGGATACTTGTCAGATTCTTCTGCTTCGGGTCGATCCCGAATGCCTGAAGTACCGTCAGCACGCCCCGACACGCCTCGGAAACCGGCGAATGCTCGATGAACAGGTGTTGCCAGATGTAGTCCGCCTGCTCGGATTTCGACATTCCCCAGAACCGTTCGTACGGCAGAGGGGCAACGCGAAACACCTCCGCGATCAAATAATGGTATGTCAGCAGTTCGTCCAGCCCGTAGAGCAGCAACCCGCCGAATCGCGCGGAGTACACGTGTGTGTGAATGTCGAGAACCGGAGTCTCAGATGCCACACGGCGGACGAACTCTCGCAGATTGTCTTGGCTCAATTCCGGCACGCTTGTTCCTCCCAGTCCTCGGCACTGTATAAGCCGGCGCCGGTGCTGTAAAGTATCCCCGCTGCGGAGGTCGAGGGGTGTTCAGAGCGGGAGACACAGGCCACGATGATTGTCCGTGAAAGCGAATCAGTGGTCCTTTCGAGCCGCGCTTTCAGAATCCGGCTGAGCACTCGTCCCGGTACGCGCCGGCTTGTCGAGGAGTTTTGCGCGTCGATCAACCGCGACGGCCGCCACGACATTCGCATTTCCCTCCTGCCATGGACCGGTTTCGCCGGCGTCACCAGCCACACCCGCGAGTTCTTCATCACCACCGAGGGGCCGCAATCCCCCACGGTCGATGTCCTTCGTGATGACGACCAGGTTTGCCAGGTACGGTACGGGCCGCTGTTCGCTGCATCCTGGGAGATCTACTGGACCCTGGGGTTGGCAAACGACGACCTGCGGTGGGATGTTTCGGTACACGTCGGCCGAAAAACCCTGCCGGACGACGAGATCAACCTGCTGGCGTTCGACGTGCCGGAAGACGAAGAGATTGCCGACGCTTGGTTCGACACCGGCTATATCCTGCCGCCCAAGCACTGGTTCGCCGTCCCTGAACCCGAGGTGACCTACCGCGGCAACGAAGGCGGCCGCGGTGTTCTCGACCGCCGCGTGCGGCTGAAGTTTGCCGGCGACGGGCACGAAATCATGTACCTCAACTTCGCGGGCGGATACGGCCTGCTGGTGGCTTGCGCGGGGGACAATCTCTTCCGGATCGTACCCAGGGCGACGTGCAGGCCCGCGGGGCCGCGTGACCCGCGCCGACTGCCGCCGGCCCGCTTTGTCTTCAAATCTCACGAGCGGTTCTGCATCGGCACTCCTCGATGGTCGGAAAACCAAGTGGTCGAACCGCAAACGCGCTTTCAGTGTAGCGTTGTGATACAGGCACATCGGCCAAAGAACGTCGAGACGATGCATCTCGAAACACCGGACCGGACGGTGGGGAAGCAAACGACTCGGTTTCATCGCACGCATGCCCACGGCTCCATCGCCCACCGCGCCGGTTTTGCCGGCGGATGGCACAACGTGGGGCACCCCAGGGCCCACGGCGTTTCTTTTGAATATTACCTGCACGGCAAGGCGCATTTCTTCGGCTTGCACCCCGCGATCGATGAAGTCATGGCCCGCGCCCTCGATGCCGTGTATCAGCGAGAGACCCGGTCGGACGGTCTGGTCTGGGGATACGGCTTCGACGGCCGAGGCGCCTTCCATGAAAACAACGCTTCCATGCTTATCTTCCTCGCCGACTATGCCCGACGAACGGGTGACCTCTGCCGCCTGAAGTACGGCGAACGATGGGCAGAGTACATACTGGCCAATTGCACCGACAGACCTTTTCTCTACCTGACCCCGACCTCCACGGGTATTCCCGGCCCGGGCAACGGCGCCCGCGTCTGCAACTGGTGGGACGTGGTTTCCTGCGGCGGCTACGACGCCTTCATCAACGTGCTGACGTATCCCGCACTACGCGACCTGGCCGAGATGGAACGGGCCGCAGGCAACGTGAAGCTGGCCGATCATTACGCGGCCGCCGCGCGACGGTTACGGCAGTCGTTTAACGAGCTGTTTTGGGACGAGCGGGCGGGCCGATACATCTCGTGGGTGGACACGCAGGGAGGCCGCCACGACTACTTCTTCACCTCGGTCAACCTCATCGCCGCCGCCGAGAGCATCGCCGATCAGCCCATGCGTCGGCGGATCCTCGATTCCATTGATCGCCGCGTGGCGGAACTGGGTTACAAGGGCTTCTCCCTCCCCTGTAACCTGGTCAGCATCCCGCCCGAGCACTACAACGCCGGCGACTGGTGGCTCGAGACCTACGGCTATCCGCATTTCTACGACCTGTTCGGTACCTACGAAAACGGCGGCATCTTCCCGTGGGTCAGCGCATACTACATCGCTGCCATGGCGGAATTCGACCCGGACAAGGCCTACGATCACTATCTGGCCATTCTCAATCAATATGAGCGCGACAACCTCCACGGCGCCGGCAACGGCTACTTCTGGGATACGGAGACAGGGCTGCCGACCGAGGGCAGCAAGCAGGAACCTTATCTGGCCAACGTGGCCGTGACCGTCTGGGGGTTCATGTCCCTTTTCGGGCTCACTTTCGATTTCACGAAGGGCATCGCCATCCGCCCACGCTTGCCCCGGCGGCTCAACGGCTCTGTGTTCTCAATCCGCTATCACGGCTCGAAGGTCACCTTTCACTACCGAGGTTACGGCGTCAAGGTGACCAGCCTCCGAATCGACGGCCGCGACTTGCCCCCCGATGGTTTCATCCCGGCGGAACGATTACGCGAGGAAAGCATTGTGGAGGTGGAAGTATCGGAGTAGCAAATCAGTGGTTCCGCGAGTGTGTAAAGATCGAAGCGTCCGGGCGGTCGGGCAGTGTCGAGTCCGCCGCGGCGGACGAGACCCGCCCCAGGGTGAAGCAAAACCCGTGGCAGGTCTGCGTCACCTCCGGCGACTCCGACCGTGCCCTGCCTTGTCTGAACCCTGAACCCCGGATCCCGAACCCTCAGTCGATATCGTCATCATAGAGCATATCCGGCACACCGTCGTCTTGCAGAGCGGCCTGGCGGATGCGGGTGGCCTCTTGCTCCTTGCGGACTTGCCATTCCTCAGCGGTAATCAGGACCTTGCGAGCCTGACTGCCGGTATACTCGCCGACGATGCCTGCAGCGGCCATTTCCTCAATGAGCCGGCTGGCGCGAGAGTAACCGATGGCCAGCCGCCGCTGCAGCAGGCTCACGCTGCCGCGGCCGGTCTCCAGAATGATCTCCACGGCCTGGTCGAACAGTTCATCACGCGGCCCGTCGGCGGATGCCTCCGCCTTGCCGAGTTGCATGAGTTCCGGGTGAAACTCCGGCTTGCTCCTTTCGCGAAGGAAGTTGATGATTTCGCGAACCTCGGAATCCTCGAGGAATGTCCCCTGAGCGCGTACCAGCTTCGAGGACCCGGGCGGCAGGTAAAGCATGTCGCCCTGGCCCATGAGCACCTCTGCCCCGTTCTGGTCCAGAACGATTCGAGAATCCATGCGCGAGGCGACGCGAAACGCAATTCGACACGGCAGATTGCTCTTGATCAGGCCGGTGACGATCTTGGCCTCCGGCCGCTGCGTCGCGACAATGATGTGAATGCCGACCGCGCGGCTCTTCTGCGCCAGCCGCGCCAGGTGAGCCTCAACCTCCTTGGCAGACATCATCATCATGTCCGCCAGCTCGTCCACAATGATGACCACGTAAGGCAGATGCTTGGGAATCTGCGTCTTCTCTTCTTCCGTACTCGGCTGGAAACGCTCCAGCTTCTCCTGCTCGGAAAGCTTGTTGTAAGCCGCGATGTTCCGTACCCCCGCCTCCGCCAGCAGCGCGTACCGCTCATCCATCTTCTCCGTCGCCCAGGACAGGATCTTCTCGGCCCGTTCGATTTCAGTCACGATCGGACACATGAGATGAGGCACGTCACGGAAGGTGCTCATCTCGACCATCTTCGGGTCGACGAGGATGAGCTTCACCATGTCCGGCCGCTGAGTCATCAGGATCGACATGATGATCGAGTTGATACACACGCTCTTGCCCGAACCGGTTGTGCCGGCGATCAGCATGTGCGGCATCCCGGCGAGGTCCCCGATCAGTGCCCGACCGCTCGCGTCCTTGCCCAGAAACAGCGGCAGGGCCATCCGACGAACGGCGTCGCCGCCCATCGTCATCAGTTCCTTCAGGCGGACCTTCTCCTTGTTGAGGTTCGGCACCTCGATGCCGATGGTGTTCCTCCCCGGTATCGGCGCCACCACGCGCACGCTGGGAGCGTAAAGCGCCCTGGCAATGTCGTTGGCCAACGAGGTGATTTGGCTCAGCTTGACGCCCGGAGCCACCTGTAACTCAAACATCGTGATGACCGGCCCGGTGTCGATGGTCACCACGTGGGCCTCGATGCCGTATTCGTGCAAAGCCCTCTGAAGATCCTGGGCTTTCTCCCGAACCAACGCCTCCTGCTGCGAGGTGAAGCTGTACTCCGGATCGATAAGCGCGGAAAGGGGCGGGAACGTCCACTCGCCCAACTCCGCCGGATAGGGCTTCGGGGGGACAATCGTCTGGGGCACAGCCGCGGGCTTGGGCGGCGTGGGAAAGTTCACAACCATTGGCGGCGGCTTGGTTGCCACAGGCGCGGGTAGGAGCGGCTCATCTTGATCACCCGCCTCGGGCGGGGCGGTTTCATTATCCTTCTCTTCAATCGCGACGGCCGAGGCGGTCTTCTCAACCTTGGCCTCCGCCTCGTCCGGCTCATCATCGCCCTCTGACTGCTGCTCGCTCCTATCCTCGGGTGCGGACTTGCTCGGAGCAGGCTTGGGCTTGGCAACCGCCGGCCTCGGTCTGACAATCACCGGTGCATAAGACCGGCCGCCGGTCGGTGCCCCGGCAGGAGCCGGCCGCGGCCAAAGACCTTTCACCCTCGCGACTGCCCGGCGAAAGGGGCCGGTGATCGATGTAATCCTCTGGGCGGCGGGAGCAACCGCGGAGGCCATCTCCGTGACCTGTTGGCGCCGCCGACACAACATGGCCGGGATTTGCAGAACCAGTTCCTCGGCGGTGAAGAGCAGACCGACTACCGCGCCGTAAAACAGCATCGGCCAAGCCATCCAATTAACCGACTGTTGCAGCCAGGTGGCTAGGCAATAGCCCAGTATGCCGCCGGTCTCTTCGCGGAAACGGTCGGGAGAAGCCAACAACATGTGAGAGACGGCCGAGGTGACCGAGATCAACAAACTGACACCGATAATACGTTGCCACAGTGATGGCAGGCACCCCTTCCAGGCCAGCACAATGATGGTCATCGTCAGCCCCGCCGCCGCCGCATACGCGCCCTTGCCGAAGTACGAGAACATCTTGTACGCCACCCAGGCGCCGGCCTTACCCCCGGCGTTGTAGGCCTGCGCAGGATGGGGGTACACGCGCGGATTCGGAGCGTCCAGTGGACTGAAACTCAGTACTGATACCCACAGGAACAGACAACTGATCAGCACCAGCAGAATCAGACAACCACGGATGATCTGCAGGCGTTGCTGGAACTTGTTCATGCGGAGCGCTTCCTCCGTGATACGCGGCCGCCATCTTACCGCCCAAGATGAAGCCTTCCAAGGTTGGGCGGCGAACCGTCAGGACGCTCAACCACGCTTGTCGGGCGCAAAAAACCACCTTGGGCAGCGCGGTGCCCCAATACGAAGATATCGGCGGTCCGGCAAAACAGGCTGGAGGAATTCGCATCCCGAGAGTGACCAGCAGGACGTCATTGCGGCTGATATAAATCCTGTGAAGCTTGTTCGTACCAACGATCGCCAAAATGCCGCCATCCATGCAGAAAAAGAGCGCCAATTGCCACAGGCGACATCGGCACCATCCGCCGGATGAACGGCACGATGGCCTCCGGGGCGTCCTGACACGCAACGATCTCCGCATGCTCTTGTTCGGCATCATCGTGACGAAGGCGGTCAAGCATCTCCTCACGTCCCTGGCGGATCTTGACATCAAAAATAAGCTCGGGTTGCCGGATTTGACGGTCACGGGCCATGCCGAGGCATACCGTCTCGGCAACATCCTCTGGCTGGACACCGGCCTCCTCCTCAAGTTCGCGCAGAATGCAGCCAAAGGCATCAAAGGTGCCGTCTGCCCGGCGTTCCCCCATCTCAAGGCTGCCCCCGAACGCTTGGACGTAGCCCGGATGGCAGGCCACTCGATAATTACGCCGACCATAGAGAATCCAACCGTCACCGGTGATAAGGATACCCGACACGCCAATGGGGTTGCTGAACGCCGTCCACCCGAATTCGTCAGCCCGATGGTAATTCAGGTAATTTGTCCCGATAAAATGGGCAAAATCGGATGGCCCGCCCTCCATCATGAAAAGGCCTTTTTGGACTCGGTACCTCAGCAGGCGGACGATCTGGCCGTTGTAGAGATGAAAGCCCCGTTGCCGGGCAAGTTCCATCTGCTTGGCCCAGGCATCTGCCACTATGGCCTCCAGGGCGGGTATGGCCGGGGCCGGCTCGTCCCGATACACAATCCGCAGTTGATCCGGGCCGAACAGGCCGCAAACGTCGACAACAAAGGGCAGTCCTGACATTTCTTTCTCTCTACCTGCAGAGTCGCAGGATAAGGGCATGAGCCCGACAAAGCGATACCAGCTCCGCGCGCGATCGGTTCCTTGATGGTTTGGCCGACGTGACCACCGGGAGTCCGGATTCTGGTTCTGGCATCCACAGGCCATCTCAGGTACCATACAGTCCCGCGCCCAAGACAGCCGTGAAGGGCCTATACACAGCGTCCGGTTGCCGGCGGTTCAGGAGGACAGGAAGCCGTCGCACCGTGGGAGTCAGCCTTATGGCAGAAAACGTCAAGACAATTACCGGTGAACTGATCCTCCGAAAGGGCCAGAAGTTCGCAATCGTGGCCAGCCGGTTCAACGAGTTTGTCTGCTCACGCCTGCTTGACGGGGCGATCGACGCCCTCGAACGGCACGGGTGTTCCATGTCCGACATCACCGTGGTCCGCGTCCCGGGTGCATGGGAACTGCCGTTGACCGCCCGCAAGATCGCCGCGACCAACCAGTATGCCGCCGTGATATGCCTCGGTTGCGTCATCCGGGGCGAGACCCCCCATTTCGACTACATAGCCGCTGAGGCTGCCAAAGGCATAGCCCAGGTAGGCTTGTCGGTCGAGGTACCGGTCGTCTTTGGCGTCCTGACGGCCGATACGCTCGAACAGGCCATCAACCGCGCTGGAGCCAAGTCCGGCAACAAGGGGGCCGACGCCGCGATGACCGCAATCGAGATGGCCAACCTCTACGCGAGACTCGAAGGCAAGATTACCTGAACCGCCCGCCCCGATGAAGCAATCCCGACATCAGGCACGAACGGCAGCCCTTCAGGGGCTATACCAACTGGACATCCAGCGTGCGCCCGCTGACGCGGATGCGGCCGAGTGTCTGAAGCCGATTCTGGAGGAAGCAGGCGCATCCCCCGAGGTCGCCGACTATGCCCGGCAGATGACCGCCGGCGCGTGGGCCAAACGCGACCAGTACGACCGCATGATCGCCGAGGTCACGGATCATTGGGAAGTCTCACGGATGGCGGTTGTTGATCGAAACGTGTTGCGGATGGCAATATACGAACTTGTTGAACGGCCGGAAGTGCCCGCTCGCGTGGTGATCGACGAGGCGGTCGAGATCGCCCGCGAATTCGGCGATGCCGAGACGCCTCAATTCGTTAACGGTGTTCTCGACGCGATCTGGAAGAAGCATCCGGCCTGCCGGGTCGCAAGAGGCGAACCGGTGTGAGAAAGAAGCTCTCGGCGATTAGCTTTTAGCCGGAGCCTGTCAGTCCGATAGTCTAGAGGTCTAAAGGCCTGGTGGTCTGACCATGGGTTTGTTCGATCGACTCAAGCAGGGATTGGCCAAGACCCGCGATAAGATTTCGCGGAGCTTCCGATCGGTTTTGCCGTTTGGCCGGAACATTGACGATACGATCATCAACCAGCTTGAAGAGACCATGCTGACCGATGATATGGGCCCGGCCGTGACCGCCCGACTCATCGATGAGGTCCGGATCGCCTGGAAAAGCGGACAGATCCGCGAAACGCAGGAAATCATCCCTTTTCTCAAACAGAAGATCGTGTCCTATTGGCCCGAGCCTGACCGCCAGTTGATCCGCGCCGCGTCCGGACCGACGGTCATCCTGGTTACCGGCGTCAACGGCTCAGGCAAGACCACCAGCGTCGCCAAGCTATGCAACTATCTGACCAGGGAGGGTAACCAGGTCATCCTTGCGGCCTGCGATACCTTCAGGGCTGCCGCCGTCGCCCAACTGACCGAATGGTCCAGGCGGCTCGGCGTTCAGATCGTCAAGCACCAACAAGGGGCTGACCCTGGTGCGGTGGCCTTCGACGCCTGCGAGGCGGCACTGGCCCGCAACGCCGATGTCTTGATCGTCGATACCGCCGGGCGGCTGCACACCCAGGAACACCTCATGCGCGAGCTGAACAAGATTCAGCGCGTGGTGGAAAAGAAAATCCCCGGTGCCCCGCACGAGGTCCTGCTGGTCCTCGATTCGACCATCGGTCAGAACGCCATCAACCAGGCCAAGGTCTTCAGTCAGCACGTTAAGGTCACCGGCCTGTTTCTGGCCAAGCTCGATGGCTCTGCCAAGGGCGGGATCGTCATCGGCATCCGCGACCAGATCAACATCCCGGTCAAGTTCGTCGGCCTCGGCGAAACCCCCGACGACATCGAGCCCTTCAATCCGGAAAGCTTCGTAGAGGCTCTCTTCGCCGAGCCCGAAGCATGAAAAGTTATCCCAAAACCTCTGTGACATCGGTTTCCAACCGGTCGGCTTTCAGCGTTTCCGGATAGCCCCGGATCCCCCATCCCACAAGGGGTGGGGAACCGAGTCGTTTTCCAGGGCGCGTCTCGAGACCGGCGGCGCATTCGGTTGGCGAGGCAATTGTGCCCACAATCCCGCAGGACAGGTTGCCAAACCTGCCGCCCCCTTGATCACCAACCACTGTGAACTGATACTCCATCTGCCCGTCGCATCATCCACCCCTATCTCCACTCCTTCCTTGCCGCTCGCACTTCTCTCGCCCCGTACGTGCCGTCTGGCTCACAACTCAGAGCAGGAAGCTGACGCGAACCGCCTTGGTCCCTTACTCCGGAACTTCTCTGCATTTTGCGGTCATGTTTTGGGGTCTCGGAGGTTCATGGTATAGTGGTATGGAGCATTCCCGCCGAGTGCCGTCAGATAAAGGTTGCCAAGATGCAGCCGGCGAAGATGATTTGACCTTCTTCGTAATCGTTTGATATCGCGGCGTTGAGATCGGACGGGATGTGTCTTGCCAGTGGCCCGCAAATCAATGCGCACGACACAACGACGCGCGTGCGAGTCTCGGAGCAGCGGGCAGATTTCGAGCCGTCACGTCAATACCCGTCCGAAGGGGATGTGTGGGGTGCTCGCTGATTCTTCAATTTGGTTGCGGCCAAAGGCCGCTTTGGGTTGCAGCCCGCAAAAGGGCGCTCCGCCTCGGACTATTGGGCAAGGAGAAGCTGTCGGCACCGTGGCGTGCATAGCGGCGTGCGCAACGTAGCCCTTCGGCAAAGGCTGTCCCGGGGCGCACGACGCTTTGCCGGAAAGGATGGATCAACTATGAAATGCAGGGTTGCTGGCATTGTCTTGGCAGTATTGCTTTATGGCTCGGCGGTTGTCGCACAGCCGGTTGACCCGCCAGGGGCAGACCGACAAGTCGGGCAGGCCGAGAAGCGTGCCCGCTGCCGGGAGTTGGGCATTCAGGTCGGAATCCTGCCGACCGGCCAGTGGAACGCGATCACTGATGTGCCCGGCGTCAAGGTCGGGCATCAGACCCTGCGGCGAGGCGAATCCATCCGCACCGGCGTGACGGTCATCGTCCCGCACGACGGCAATACCTATCGTGAGAAGGTGCCGGCGGCCGTGTACTGCGGCAACGCCTTCGGGAAACTCGCCGGCTCGACGCAAATCGCCGAGTTGGGAACGCTGGAGACCCCGATCGCGCTCACCAACACGCTGGGCGTCGCAGCGTGCATGCAGGGCCTGATCCGCTACACGCTCAATCAACCGGGCAACGAGACCGTTGGCTCGGTGAACGCAGTCGTCGGTGAGACGTACGACGGCTACCTGAACGACATCCGCGGCATGCACGTGACGCCCGAGGATACCCTTGCTGCGATCGCGGTGGCCGCCTCGGGTCCTGTCGCCGAAGGCAGCGTCGGGGCCGGCACGGGCACCTCCTGCTTCGGCTTCAAGGGAGGGATCGGCACCTCCTCGCGCCGGCTCCCGCACGATCTCGGCGGCTACACCGTCGGCGTCCTCGTGCAATCCAACTACGGCGGCGTCCTCACCATCAACGGCGCCCCGGTGGGCCGCGAACTCGGCGACTTCTCGATGAGCGAGTACACGACCGCATCCGGCGGCGACGGCTCGTGCATGATTGTGCTCGCCACCAATGCTCCACTCTCACCCCACGGCCTCGAACGTCTGGCCAAACGCGCCGTGCTGGGCCTGGGCCGGACCGGCTCGTCGATGCAGAACGGTTCGGGCGACTATGTCATCGCATTCTCGACCGCCTACCGCATCACCGACCACGATCGTGTGCTCGATCCGCCCGTCGCCACCGTCGCCGGCCGTGCGATGAACCCGTTGTTCATGGCGGTCGTCGAAGCGACCGAGGAGGCGGTGTACAACTCCATGTTCCAGGCCACATCGGTGACCGGCATTGACGGCCACCATCGCCGAGCCATTCCCCTGGACCGCGTGGTCGAGATTTGCCGCCGCTACAACGTGCTCAACCTCCAGGATCGTCTGCCGGGCGTGAGGGATGGACGGCCGGCAACAGGGGAGAGCAGATAGTCTGTGAGTCTGTTAGCCTGTTAGTCTGTTAGTCTATCGAACGATCAGACGGTTAGGCGCGGCGTGTGGAACACGCCCTACCAGAACATGCCGGCGCTCCGGCAAGCCGGGGCTTGGCCATGCCACCCATTGCACAGGAGAATCGCGAGCCCAGGTTCAGGAAGAACCTGGGCCACCCGGCTGAAAAAGGGGACATTCTGCTTTCTAGGAAAAGTAGAATGTCCCCTTTTTGAGGGTCGTTGGCTCAGTCAGGCGGGGGCTCGGCGGCGCGAAAAAGACGGCGAAGAGTGCCTGACCCGCTGTCTTGCACGCTAAACACGTGCGGGTTCCGGGCCGCGCGAGGCAAATCATCATTGGGGATCCCGATCCCTGTTCGATCAGCGGGACCGACGGCGGGCCGGCAGGCCCATGGCCGCAACGACAAACAGACCGATCGAAAGGGGTTCAGGGACGATCACGTTGGTCAGCATGATGCTATTGAGGTCCGGCCGGATCTCGACAACGCCGCTCACGCCTGGGGCACCCGTCACCAGCCACGTCGTGTCGGAGGGGATGGCTGTGCTGCCGACCCAGTGGAAAAGCGTGTACTCGCTCAGCGCGCCCGTCGGATTCAAGACATCCAGGTTGATCGTGAACACGCCGCCGGGAGCGAGAGTGAAGACATCGCCCGAGCCAATGATTTCGATCCGGTCGGCGTTGGGTCCGTCGATCTCGAAGTCGAAGGTGGCCCCGCTCTTCAGCGAGAGCCTCTGGAAGGTCAACACGCCGGCACTGTGGCCGGGGCTGAGCGCGGCGCCGGCATCCACGGTCGTCGCACCATTGATCGTCCCGGTCCCGACAAGCTTTCCACCCGAGAGGACCATGCCCGTCGTTGTGCTCAAGGTGCCGTCGACACTGGTCAAACCGGCGGTTTGCGTATAGCCGCCGTTGACGGCCAGCTTGCTGCTCACGTCAATTTCGATCGTGCCCGAGTTGGTCAGCGCGCCGGCGGTGGTGAAGGTCCGGCCTCCCAGAATCGAGAAGCTGCCCTGGTTGTCAGCCAGCGAGTTGACGGGAGCAAACGCCGATGACGAGCCGCTGAGTACGACGGTGGCCTGGTTGGTCGTTACGGCCGGAGAGCCGCCGACCGTCAGGCTGCCGTTGATCGCCTTCCAGGTTCCGCCGGTGAGCGTGGTGCCGGAAAACTGTGTCGGGGCGGTCTGCAGTTCAACGGTGCCTCCGTTAGCCTCGATCGTGCCGAGGTTGTTCACGGTGACATTGCTGTAAACACGACCGCCCGACCCGCTGATAGTGTGTCCGGCTGCGTTGGTCATGGTTACCGGCGCGGGGCTATTGATATGGCCCGGGGTGAGCAAGAGAGTGCCGGAGCCCTGAAGAATCATGCCATCAGCAGGTGTCAAGGTGGCCCGGCCGCTTCCGCCCGTGTAGCCGCCGATTTCCAAGGTGCCGTTGTTCGTGAAGGTCGAGCCGGCGAGGTTCACAAACGAACCATCCTGTGCCAGCCAGTAGCCCGTATTGGTGATGTCCGTCAGCGTGGTGGTTACGTTCTGGCCTGTGATGAAGTGCTGGCCCGTACCCGAAGACGCAGTCGTGCCGCCGGATATGCTGGAACCATGGTAATACTGCACACGGGAGTTGTTCTCCACGACAACTTGACCGGAGGCAGACTGCGTAATGGCCGTCTTGACGGCCAGAATCCCGCCGCCGGTGGCCTTGATCATCGCCTCATTGCTTTTCGCGGCGCCTTCCAGGCTCAGGGTGCCGCCGTTGTAGTCCACAATGACTTGGCCCTGGTTGTCGAGGGCGGCCTTCAAGTTGCCGCGGCCGTGGATGGTGTGGGTGGCGGAGTTCGTCAGCATGCACCCGGTCACACCGTCCACGATACCAGGGTTCATAAACAGATCGCCGGTTCCCGCCAGTGTCACATCCGCCTGCACCCTCAGGGTGGCCATGCCGGCACCGCCGATGTAACCGCCCACCTCGAAGGTGCCGTTGTTCGTGAAGGTCGAGCCGGCGAGGTTCACAAACGAACCATCCTGTGCCAGCCAGTAGCCCGTATTGGTGATGTCCGTCAGCGTGGTGGTTACGTTCTGGCCTGTGATGAAGTGCTGGCCCGTACCCGAAGACGCAGTCGTGCCGCCGGATATGCTGGAACCATGGTAATACTGCACACGGGAGTTGTTCTCCACGACAACTTGACCGGAGGCAGACTGCGTAATGGCCGTCTTGACGGCCAGAATCCCGCCGCCGGTGGCCTTGATCATCGCCTCATTGCTTTTCGCGGCGCCTTCCAGGCTCAGGGTGCCGCCGTTGTAGTCCACAATGACTTGGCCCTGGTTGTCGAGGGCGGCCTTCAAGTTGCCGCGGCCGTGGATGGTGTGGGTGGCGGAGTTCGTCAGCATGCACCCGGTCACACCGTCCACGATACCAGGGTTCATAAACAGATCGCCGGTTCCCGCCAGTGTCACATCCGCCTGCACCCTCAGGGTGGCCATGCCGGCACCGCCGATGTAACCGCCCACCTCGAAGGTGCCGTTGTTCGTGAAGGTCGAGCCGGCGAGGTTCACAAACGAACCATCCTGTGCCAGCCAGTGGCCCGTATTGGTGATGTCCGTGAGCGTGGTGGTCACGTTCTGGCCGGTGATGAAGTGCTTGCCCGTACCCGAAGACTCGGTCGTGCCTCCGGTAACCGACGAACCGTTATAGTACTGTACGGTCGAGCTGTCTCCAGCGACCATCTGGCCCAGGCTGGTTTGATAGACGGAGGTGCGAACATCGAGACGACCACCGCCAGATGCCGAGAATACCCCTTCATTGGTCTTTGCGCCGGTTTCCAGGCTGAGCCAGGAGTTACTGACGTCGGCGCTCACCAGGCCTTGGTTGAGCAGTGTCGCGGTCAAATGCCCGCCCGAGCCGTGAATGAGGTTGCCGGACTCGAGCGTCAGCGCCCCGCTAAGGGTACCCGCTCCGGTGAACTCGATAGCTCCGCCGCCGGTGACGGTGCCATTGGTGACCGACAGCGTCCCGCCGCCGGCAAAGCCGACGTAGGCAATCTGAATGAGGCCCTGATTGAAAATGGATGGACCGTTGACCGTCAGGCTGCCGGCGTTACCGATCCAGAGGGTCGCCGGGGCACCAACACTGAGCTCCCAGATGGACGGGCCATTCTGGTAGTTGATCTCGGCGGTGTAGTCCCCACCCACGATCGCGTGGTCACTTGCGCCCGGTGTGGGCGGATCGATACCCATCTGACCCCAGTTGTTCACGTAGATGGGACGGTGCTCTGAGTCGTACTGGCCGGTGAAGTGACGCGAGTACCAGTTGTTGTTATCACCCTCTCCAGTCCAGTACATGTCAATTGCGACTGCAGGTCTCCCAACACAGAAGGCCATCGCAACCAGGACAGACAACATCGCCCACGAGTGATAAACACGTGACATGATTCTCTCCCTCGTCTTCTTGTTCGAGCGGCTTAGCGGCCGGGGCCAGTAACATAGCTAGCCGAAACCGGCGACTGATGAGACTGCTCTCGCCTCTCCTCTTGTCAACGTAATAAGTATTCTACCGCCTGCCTGCGGCAATACAAGTCTTTTTGACTGCGAACAAGTCGGATGCGGGGCGATCGTGCCTGAGAGTGCGACGCGCACGTCCCATTCTCGCATAGGCCAAAGACCTCCCCGCAGAACAGCCGAATCTGACGTCGCATTGCCGGGCAAGTTCATCAATCGCAACGATTGCCCTTGATAACTCTCGGCCAATGCGTAAATTACGTGACTCTGAATGACGATCGCCCGCGGGTTGACGACTGTGCCTTCGAAGAGTGTTGTTCTGTGGCAGTTCACGAGAGGTTAAGGAACTCCAGTACTTCTGTCCGGTTTCTGAAGCCCGTGGCATGCCCTGCCGTAACCCCCCAACGGCCGGCAGAAAAGGTGAGCGGCAGAGACTTGTGGGAACGAGAAGGCGGCGCGGAGCACGCCCCACCGGACTGAGGCATCCGTGTGACTGACGATGGGAATCGTCACGGCCATGCGGCCCCAGATTGGAATCTGGGGCCAGCGAAGGCCAGCCGCTGTAAGAAATGGCCGCCGGTGATTCGAGCAGTTCAGAAGGAGAACGACATGCTGAAAGGTTATACGTGGCCGCGGACGCCGAAAGGGACATCCAGCGTCGTCCCCCATCCGCCGTGGTATTTCGCAGGAGACTGTCTGGCGATCGAGTACGAGGCCGACGCCGAGGCCGTGCGGTCGTTTCTGCCGGCGGGCCTGGAGTTTCACTCTCCGCAATGCGCCGTCTACTTCATCGAATGGCAGTACGCGAGCGAAACCGGCGAGGAATATCTCGATCCGGCCCGCAGCCTGTATCACGAGACGATCTTCCTGCTCTCTGCGTCGCACGAGAACTCGCCCTGCTCCTACTGTCCATTTATCTGGGTCGATCAGGACGTTTCGCTCGTGCGCGGGATGATTCAAGGATGGCCCAAGCAGATCGGCTCGACCTGGATCACTCGGCCTTCCCCGCTGGTGTCCAAGGCGGCGCCAATGCTCGGTCCGGGCGGCCGGTTCGGAGCCACCCTCGCGACTAAAGACCGGCGGCTGGCTGAAGCGTTGGTCACGCTGCGCGAGCAGACCACACAACTGCCGTCGCCCGGCTTTGCCAGGGCGGTCAACGTGCGATGCTTTCCTGAGCTGGTCGCAGGCCGCCACGACCGGCCGGCCGTCCACGAACTGGTGCAACTGAAGTCCCGCGACGTTCAGGTATCGCTGGCGTGGAAAGGTGATGCGGTTCTCAAAGTGTTCGATCACCCGTATTGCGAGTTGCCGGCCCTGCGACCGCTCAAGACGCTGGCCGGGTATCGCTTCTCCTGCGCCCTGACGGTGGATGATCTCATCGTGCTTCGCGATCTGCGAAAATGAGGGAAGCTGCTGCGCAACATGTGCCTGCCCCTGCCCTCTGCCACGGCGAGACGCCCGGCAGTTGATGCAACTCCCTGTCGCGCATAGGCTGGTGCATCACCGGCGAAGGCGAATGCCCGCGACTGCCAACTTACGGGCAGAATATCCGTGCCCGAGCCGTAACTGAATGTGGGGACCATGGACCTGGACGCTGCGCTGAACGTCGTGGCCCAGCAGGGCCGGTGCCTGCGGGAGCGGCTTTGTCTGCCCTGGCAGGAGCAGGCTCAGCAGGCGGTCTGCGCCTTGCGATTCCGTCGTCAGGCCGCCGCCGCGGGACAGCCGGTCCAACTCGCGGCCATCGTGGGAGGGGCCTCCTCGGGCAAGAGCACCGTCTTCAACAACCTGCTCGGCGGCCACCGCGTCAGCCTGGTGACCATCCGCAGCCATGCGACGCGAGGCTTGATCGTCGCTGCTCATCAGAAGCAATACGACCGGCTCGACCGCTGGTTGAATCATGACCGGATTCTGCTACCGACGCTCGAATCTCAGCCCGGCCGTCTCGACGCCGACCTCCAGGGCCGGCCCGAAGCGGCGACAGTCGTCCAGCACGACGTCGCCGGTTTCGAGAACACGCTGCTGATTGACACGGCCGACTTCACCTCCAGCACCGCCGAACGCGAGGGCGACGTCACACTATCGCTGCTGCCATGGTTCGATCGGCTGGTGGTCATCGTCGACCACGAACGGTGGTTCGATCGCCAGGTTGTGGACCAGTTGGCCCTGCTGGCCGGGCGGTTCGCCCAGCCGCGGGCGGTGATCTTTAATCGGACCTCTGAGGAGGTCCTCGCCGAGCCCGACCGCTCGCGACTCGAAGAACAGGCACGCCATCTGGGCGCCGAGAAGGTATGCATCCTGAACTATCATCGAGGACGCGGTTTCCGCCGCTTCGATCCGCAGGATCTCACCGAAATATCGAGATTTCTGGCCGAACCGCCGCCGCGGCGAGAGCCGGCGCTGCACGCCGAGATCGCCAGAGAGGCTGCCGCCGCCCTGTCGGCCAACCGAACCCGCCTCGAACGACTCGATCAGCTCGAACGCACGTTGGCCGACGTGGCTGCCCGCTGCGCCCCGGCAACCCGCTGGGATTGCGTGACCGCCCTGATGACCCACGAAGAACGCGATCGGCTTGGTGTTGTCTCCCGGATTCTGGGGATTTCGCAAATGCGAGAGTGGCTCGGACGGCAAAAACGCTGGCTCGAAGAGGTGATGCCGCGGCTGCCTTGGACCGGCAAACGCGATACAGCCGTGGGGGCGGCCCCGCCCTTGTCGGAGAAGACCGATGCCACCCGCGAGGAACGAGGCCGCGACTGGCTCAACGCCCAGTGCGAACGCCAGATTCGCCGACTCAACGAGGAGGTAACAGCGAGCGACTTCTGGGAGGATCTGCGAACCGTCCACGGTCGGCCGCCCCTCCTGGTTAATCGCGGACTGATTGAGTCATTCCGGCCTCGCGCAGATGAGACCGTGGCAAGGTTGGCCGTCGCGATGGATGAATGGAACGCCAAGGTCCAACACGAATGCGAGGGCATTTCGCCCAAGCTCATCGGCTCGCTGGGAATGACCATCCTGGCAGGGGCGGCCATCCTGATCGCCGTACCCGGTCCGGTCGCGGCGCTGACGCCGGTCATCGCGGCCGGGGCCCTTAAGGCCGGCCTGCTCAAGCTGGGAGCGGCAGGAGCATTCGGGGCGATCTCGGCACGACCGCTCGCCCGCCTCACCGAGATCATTCGCGAGAAGCTCCTGGCCAGCACCGAGTTCCGCCGCGTACGCGAGGCCGCCGAGAGCATGCGGCGTCTCATCGAGGAGCATGGCCGGGCCGCCGCAGACTACCTCAGCCAGCAAGCCCGGGCGTTCACCTTGCCCCCGAATGACCCGCTCGGGCAGGCACTGCGGATTCTGAGCCGACAAGAGGATCGATCAGCATGAACGGAGCACCCGACATACCGAAAGACGGCGACCATCTGGCCGGCGCCGCCTTCGAGCTGGACCGGATCAACGCCGAGCTTGCGGCCCTCTTCGGGCGGGAACCGATCAAGCTGGCGGGCGGAGCAGATGAGTCACGCCGTGACCCCCTGGTCATCTGCGGACTGCTGGGCGGCAAGGACGTCGGCAAGTCAACGCTGGTCAACACGCTCGCTCAAAAAGAAATCTCCATCGACCGCGATGAGGTCGGAGCAGGCACTTCGCGCCCCATCGTGTACGTTCATCACGACATGGTGCCCCCCGCCCGCATGCGACTCGGCCGCGTCGACGGCGGACTCGATCTGCAGGTGTCCACCCATTCCGCCGACGGCATCCGTAACATCGTCCTCGTCGACCTGCCCGACTTCGACAGCGACTTCATGCGGCACGAGGCGATCGTCAAGGCGGTGGTTCCGCATCTCGACCGCGTCATCTGGGTCGCAACGCCTCGCAAGATCGCCGATCGGGCCTGGGTTGCATTCGCTCAGGACGTGGTCAAGGACGATACGAACGTGTACTTCGTGCTGAACAAGTGCGACGAACTGCTGGCCGATGAGGAAGACTGGACCCGCCCGTCCGACGCCGCCGGCATCGAGCGCCAGGCCGAAATGTTCTGTAATCGGCAAAGACAGTGGGCACTGCGAATGCTGGCCGAGGCCGGGCACGAAATGAACCCCGACCGCGTCTTTCTCCTCGCCGTCAAGTTCGCCGAGTCGTCGGCCTTTCTCGAACGCGTGGGAGTGATCTGGGACGACCCCGGCTGGCATCGTTACGGCGGCGACCGTCCCGTAGTGACCGCGATCGGCCGGTTCCTGGAAAACGAAGTGAAGCGGCTGCGCCGGAACGTGCTCGGACCGCTCGGCGCGGACGAGGCTGCCGAGGTCAAAGAACGTAACCTGCGCGAGCAGATCCGCCGTAACACGCAACGGATCCGGCAGGCCTATGAGATCGACCATTGGCTCGAACAACTGCAACGAGCGACCGCCGGCGAGCATCGGCAGGCCATGCTCAACGATGCATTCGGCGCCGACTACTGCCGAGGGGTCGCAACTGCCCTGTGGCGTACCCGCCGCTCGGACATCGAGCTGGCCGACGAGGTCATGGACGTCCGCGCGGGCCGCTGGCCGCTGCTGCGAGTCGCGTACTGGCTGAGTCGCTGGGTAATCCGCCGAGTGGGCAGAACGCTTGCTGGGCCGGGGACGGCGGCCCCGCAGACCGCCGTTCCCGCCGAGGAACTGTTCCGATTCCGAAGCCGCGGTCTGGCTGACCGCCTCGAGGCTCTCGGCGAGCGGCTGCGAACCGAGCATTCGCCGATTGTGCGGCAATTCCAGCTCCGCGAGCGATTCCCCGACACGGCCGAGCTTGCGGCGCGAGTCGAGCAGGAGCTGGCCGAGTTGCCCCTCAAAGATGATGAGAGCATCATCAATCGATTGACCATCGGCTACCGGCCGAGTTGGGCGAAACGGTTGTTCGTGTGGTGCGTGCTGTTCTGGTTCCCGTTCGTTCAGCCGGTGGCCGAGGGTCTGCTGGAGATGGCCGCCGCCGGGACACGAATCATGGGCTGGGCGCACGGCCTGTACCGGCTGGTCTGGGCACTCGGGGCGACACAACTGCTGAAAGGCTTCGTCGTGGTTGTGGGAATCTACGTCGCCTGCCTGGCGGCGATCTACGCCCGCAGCGTGCAGGATGTCTACAGGGCACGCGGCCTGTTGCGGGAAGGCGGACGGGGACGAGCCGAACACCTCGACGCCCGATCCGGCACCGAGATGCTGGCCGAAGCGATCGACCGGCATCTGCTCGAAGAAGTCGGCGGCGCGATGTTCCGACCGTTCGAAGCAGCAGCGATCCGGCTCGGGCAGGTGGCCGAGCGGCTCCACAGACTTGATACCCCAACCCCGGCGTTGCATGCGACTACGCCGGGGAATGAAGAACGGCGAATGCAGAATTGAGAATGGGACCCGTCCGGTCGCAATCGCCGGCCCCGGAATCATTTCTGGGGTCGCCGGCCCCAGAATCATCTTCGCTGGCCGCAGATTCATTTTCGCTGACCCCAGAATCATCTCTGGGTTCGCTGGCCCCAGAATCCTCTCCGGGTTCGCTGGCCCCAGAATCCTCTCCGGGTTCGCTGGCCCCAGAATCATCTCTGGGTTCGCTGGCCCCAGAATCCCTTCTGGGGCCTTCCGCGCGGAGGATTTCGCTGGCCCCAGAATCCCTTCTGGGGCCTTCCGCGCGGAGGATTCCTATCCTCATTCTCACCAGATGCGGAATGGATTCGGCCAGGCGAACCGGCCCGGAACGGATTCCGGGCCGAGCAGTAGGCGGATTCCGGGCCGAGCAGTCTTTCAGGAGAGGCGGTTCGGAAAAGATTCCGGGCCGAGCAGCTCCCAAACCTTGCAGGGGACGACCAGATCCTTAGCATGTCATCATCGTTGGTACGCATTGCCATCTGCATGCTCCAGAGGAGACCACCACATGTCAGTTGAACCGAGACATGCTCGCTTTGCTTGTCGAACGCTTCCCACTTGTTTGCTGATGACCGGGCTCCTGGCTTTCTGTGCAACAGCCCGGGATGCGCGGGGACAATCAACGGCCCCGGCTCGCCCGGCACAGGACCCGCTCAAATCCATCGGCCCCGACGACGGCTATCGCGGCATCTGGTACAGCAACCAGGCAACCAATGATGAATACGTCTACAAATACTCCGGCGGACTGGGCACCTACTGCGCCAAACACTCGCCGTTTGCGATCTACTCGGCCAAGGCCGACAAGACGTTCTTCTGCTATGGTGGAACGGTCAAGGATAAGAGGGAACTGCTCGAAATGGTCTCATACTACGACCACGCGACCGGCACCGTCCCGCGACCGACGATCCTGATGAACAAGGGCACCGATGACGCTCACGATAACCCGGTCATCTCCATGGACGACAAAGGCTACATCTTCGTGTTCTGCAGTTCACACGGGACATCGCGGCCGTCGTACATCTTCAAGAGCGACAAGCCCTACGCAACGGATTCATTCACCGTGATCTACAAGGGCAACTTCTCATATACGCAGCCCTGGTACTGGCCCGGCGAGGGCTTCCTGTTCATTCACACGCTGTACAAGGGCGGCCGTGCGTCGCACTGGAGTACCAGCCGCGATGGCATCACGTGGACTGAACCACAACTGTTGGCATTCTATGACCAGGGCCACTACCAGGTCAGCCGGCCGGGAAAAGGCGTGGTCGGCCTCGGCTTCAACTATCATCCGAAGGCTTTCCACGGCGATCCCAAGAAACGCGGACTGAACTGGCGAACGAACCTGTACTTCGCTGAGACCCGTGATTTCGGGCGCACCTGGACCAACGCCAAAGGCGACAGGCTCGATCTGCCGCTGAAGGCACCTCAGAACCCGGCGATGGTCCGCGAGTACGAAGCTGAGGATCTGCTGGTCTATGTGAAGGACATCGACTACGATGCCCAGCGCAGGCCGGTGATCCTGTTCGTCACCAGTCGTGGTTACGAACCCGGACCCCGCAACGACCCGCGGACCTGGAACATCGCCCGGTGGACCGGCAGCGAGTGGGTCTTCAGCCGCGTGACCAACTCCGACAACAACTATGATACGGGAAGCCTGTATATCGAGCCCGACGGGGTCTGGCGAATCATCGGCCCGACCGAGCCTGGGCCACAGCGATATAATCCCGGTGGCGAGGTCGCCATCTGGATCAGCAAAGATCAGGGGCAGTCGTGGACCAAGATCCGTGACGTCACTCGCAACAGCGAGCTGAACCACACCTACGTCCGACGGCCGGTTGACCCGCACCCGGATTTCTACGCCTTCTGGGCTGATGGCCACGGCCGCGAGCCATCCGAGTCACGGCTCTACTTCTGCAACCAGGCCGGCGATCGCGTGTTCCGACTGCCTTGGCAAATGACCGGCGACACGGCCAGACCCGAGCGGGTTGCGTACTCAAACCCGTGACACACGGCAACAAGAGCAAATGCCTGCGCTCACTGGCGGCGCCCATGGCGCAGACCGTTCCGCCTCTTGCACGAAACCTTCATGCCGGAGACATCGGTACCGCCCACACGCCGCCCTCCGGACCCGCAAGGCCCCTTGACGGTTCGCTGCATCCAAACCAATTTGCTTGTAGCACCAGAACCTTGCGGCCAAAGATCTGTGCGGCTTGCGCGCATTCTGTGGATCGCGGTTGCGCTCGGGTTGCGGTCCGCAAAAAGACGGTCCGCCTTAGGGCGGTATCTCATTGACAGCCGCGGGGTCGTTGCCGGGCTTGAGGAATGTCTCCGCCTTCACCCCGAACCGCTTGAGCCAGGTCTTGTAGTTCTCCAGATCGCCCCGCCGCTCATGCTGCGCGCCCTGCGCATGCCCGTCGAGAAACACGCCGTTGGTAAAGCGATTGAGGTGCAGTTTCCTCGCCACCCGACGGAACTTTTGGTTCGGCTCGTCGCCGTTCGCGTCGTTGTTCAAGATTCTGCCCTGCGGCAAATGACAACCCGCCCAGGCATCCATGGCGTCGATCCCGCCGCCATTGGCGGCCAACCAGCCAATCGCGCCGTCGACAACGCTCGGGTTCGGGCTCGTCAGGTTCTGCAACTGGCTCTGCCAATTCCGACGAACCACGTGCGGGTTGTTGCTCCAGTTTGCCGATTTCGACGGGTCCAGCATGTTCTCCGATTCCGCGCAGGCAATATAGATGACCTCTGACGGACGTCTGTAGCTGTCGATTCTGATTCCTGCACCCATCTCCATTTGTGGCCATCCGAGAATCTGGTCAGGGTTGAAGGCGTTGCCGATGTATCCGAGCCACGGGGCTGAACCTTTGGCCGTCCGGTCGGGATCGTGAAAGATCTCAAGCTGATCGACCCTCAATTGATTGCAGGTGGTTTTGTCAAGAATCCGCTTGATAAGACCCATTTCCCGCGCCACCATAAGCGTCCAATGATCGCTTCCATCGGGGTCGCCGCCGCGGGGAAGCTGTCCATTGTTCCGGCCCGCAAACATCTGGCCTGCCAGACCAAACTGCTTCACGTTGCTCAGGCAGGCAGCGTATCTCGCGTGAGCCCTGGCCCGCGCAAGCGATGGGAGCAGAATCGCAACCAGCAGGGCAATGATGGCCACAACGACCAGAACCTCGATTAGCGTAAAACCCGGGAACGGCAACCTGCGAAGCTTGATATTGGTCTCAGATCGCATCGGATGGGTCTCCTTAGAGCCTCTCTCGCCACAAGGCAAGCAATGAGAACACCTCCGGTCCCATACGTCGCTGCATGAGCTTACCCGGCCATGCGGTCCGGGGCTGCATATGATTCTACGGGAACGCCCCGCTAACGTCCATATGTTTTTCGGTAATTCCCTGACATCGGCTCAGGAGTATTGCCCCCTACCGTCTGCCAGAATTTCGACGCCCGCGCCCGAAAGGCCGCGCCGGCAGCCGAAGCGAATCACCCACCGTCCGGGCGACTGTCTCGAAGACACGGTTTCGTGCGTCGAAGACGGGCATGAGTCAGGTCAGTCAGCCGATGCCGCTTCTGGGCCGGGCGATCGAGGCGCAGCCAGACAACGGAGACTGTACCTGATCGCAAGTCCTGGACCTCACCGAGGATACCACAATCCCGGAGCCGGAGCTTCAGGTCAACCGGCAAGGACTTCGCTTGAGACCGCAATAAGGCCCACCCAACAGCGTGGCACAGAACAGGAACAACACTGTTCAAGGCGGATCAAATGCTCCCAACACAGTCAGGATTACCTTGGACGCCGGCGCCGGTCAGACAGCCCATGAACAACCCCACATCCGCCGAGTCCACATCGTTGTCCTTATCCAGGTCGCCCGCTTGGCAAGCCTCTTCGGGCTGCCGAATTCCGGACCCGCTGACGCAGGCCTGAAAATGGCCGAAGTCGGTCTGGTCCACGTCCTTGTCCCCGTCAAAATCGCCGGGAATCACGATGCCCTCGACCGTCAGGCTCACGGAAATGGTCTCGGTCTTGTTCGTCGAGTTGGGGTCGGAGATGGTAATCGTTGCCGAGTATGAACCGGGCAGAAGATCACCGACTGTGTAGCAGATCGTGATGGTGTCGGTTTCAGTGGTGCATGAGCCGGCAGCCGGGATCGCCTCCATCCAACTCCCATCGTCGGTGATGGTGTAGTTGAGGGTGAGGCCGCCGGAGTTCCAGACCGTGAAGCTGTCATTCGGCAGGTTTTGGCCCTCGGTCACCGTACGAACGATGGCGCTCGGCGCCCGCGCGATGGTCGGCAGCGGCTGGACGGCCTGCGTCCACTTCCACACGTAAAGGTAATTGACGTGCCGATTGCAGGGCAGGCCCATGCCCCAGACCTGATCGCTCGGGCCGTCGACCCAGGCGCCATAACCTCCGTGGGGACCCTCCGGCCAGAACGGGCACCATCCGCCGGACATGCCGAAGTTGGCCCAGTAGCCGTCAAACGCACCTTTGGTTAGCTGCCACGCAGTCCCATCCGGCGGACTCGGGATGGTGGGGCACGGCGCGGCAGACCCGGTGTTGCCCCAGCCGGCCCAGCATTTCTGGTTCTCGATAGGTTGGCCCGCGGCGTTGAGACACTTGTAGTAGATGTGGTGGTTTCCCCCTGATTGGGTCTCGTCCTGATAAACCCCGCTTACCAGCTTCCAGTACCATGTGCCAGGGGCAACATCAGCTTCGAACCAGCAAATGCCCAACGTGGTCAGTCTCGGGTCCCAGGTGTCGGGGGCTCCCGTGGCCGAGAGACAATAGATGCTGAGCGCCCACCCACAGACGAGAGCCGCCTTCATTTTCCCAGACATGGAACGTACCTCGCGCGATGTCGCCTGAACCCGGCGAGCCGCCCGGGAGATGCCTCCGCGATGATTCCATGTTATCCGATTCTTCAAGGCGGATCAAGTACATCTGATGCCGGGAATTGATTGCCCGATGACGTGAGGGACTTCAACCGGAAAGCGGCGGGCGTTGGCAACACGGGTCACATCGCACCTGCGGAGCAAGCCGGAAGAGGCGCAGCGAGCCCCTCGATCATCCGGATGACAAGCGGCCGTTCTTGACGCTGTTGCGGCAGGGGTCTATCTTGCCCGCTCTCCACCGAGGCTTTCCCGGAAACCTCGGATTGGACGAGCTCATGGCCGGTCTTACGCAGGTTCTGAGACGGCCTGTCAAACACCGGGCATCAATATGCGGGAGCAGTCATGAATCTGGTCACCGGTGCAACGGGACTGTTGGGGAGTCACATTGTCGAGCAGCTCCGGCTGCGCAAACGCCCGGTGCGGGTGCTGGTTCGCCGCGGTGGCAACGTGGAATGGCTTAAAACTCAGGGCGTCGAGGTTGCGGACGGCGATCTGACCGACAAGGCGGCCCTCGCCAAGGCCTGCCAGGGCGTGAAGGTCGTGTACCACGCGGCCGCACGCGTGGGCGATTGGGGCCCGTGGGAAGATTTCGTCAGGATCACCATCGACGGGACCCGCAATCTGGCCGACGCGGCCTCGGCCGCCGGATGCGAACGCTTCCTGCACATCAGCTCCATCAGTGCCTACGGCCACCCCGACGGCGAAGGCGTCGTCCTCGATGAAACCGCACCGCTCGGCACGAACCTGCATAAGTGGAGCTACTACTCACGGGCCAAGGTCGAGGCAGAGCATATCCTCTGGCATATGCACAAGGCCGGGAAAATCAGGCTCACCGTCATCCGACCGAGTTGGCTGTACGGGCCTCGCGACCGCGTCACCATTTTCCGCTTGGCCCGAATGCTCCGCGAGGGCAAGGCGAGAATTCTCGGTGACGGCAAGAACCGGCTGAACGTCGTCTACGCGGGCAACGTGGCCGAGTGTGCGATCCTGGCGTGCGACACCGAAGCCGCCGTCGGCCAGGCCTACAACGCGTGCAACGACGGCGAAATGCGACAGGAGCAGTGGATGAACATGCTGGCTGCCGCCCTCGGAGCCCCGCCGGTCACCAGGCACGTCCCGTATGGCGTCGCCTACAACGTGGCGTTTCTCCTCGAGTGCTTCGGGCATCTCTTCCGCACGAAGAAACCCCCGATGATCACGCGATACGCCGTGTGGCTCATGGGCCGCCGCGTCTATTTCAGCGCCGAGAAGGCCCGCAAGCAGCTCGGCTGGAAATCGACTGTCTCGTACGAGGAAGGCGTCAAGAAAACGATCGCGTGGCTGCGCGAGCAGGAGGAAAAACGATGAAACCTGAGATTCGCAAGCCGACTGAGGATGAGAGGAAGGAAGCTCACACGTGGCCGACGTGGAGCAAGGAGGCCGGCGAGTTCCCCTGGCAGTACGACGAAAAGGAAACGTGCCTGATCCTCGACGGCAACGTCACCGTCACCAATGAAACCGGCGAGAAGTTCAACTTTGGCGCGGGGGATTGGGTGGTCTTTCCGCAAGGCATGAAATGCACGTGGAAGGTCAACCGGCCGGTCAGAAAGCACTACAACTTCGGCGAGTGAGCGAGTCTTTTGTTTATCGGCATGTCGGTCTGTTCGAAGAGCGGCAGGTCTCCGTTGCCTTCGGCAACTCCGACCGTGCCCTGCCTTCATCCTTTCTTCAGTCGTTTGCCTTATCCAGCTCGAACTCCGCGTGGAGTACCTGAACGGCTTTTTCGCCCTCCTCGGCGTTGACGATGCAGCTTACCACAATCTCGCTGGTGGTGATGTTTTGTATGTTGATTTGAGCTTTCGCCAGAGCGCCGAACATCTTGGAGGCCACGCCCGTGTGAGTCTTCATGCCCACGCCGACGACGCTGACCTTGGCGAGGCCCGAGTCCATTTCGACCGACCGAATCCCCAGATCGCGGGCCAGTTCCTTGCAGACCAGCTCGGCGTCCTTGAGGTCGGTCCCCGCCACGGTAAAGCCGATATTGGCTTCGGAGGCGTGCTCGACGATGTTTTGAATGATGTCATCCACCACGATGCCCTGCTGGGCGACGCGAGCAAAAATCTTCGAGGCGATGCCCGGCTTGTTGGGCACGCCGACCAGAAGAACCCGGGCCAGGTCTTTCTTGAGCGTCACACCGCGAACAACGACGTCTTCCATTCCCTTGGTTTGAGCCACGATCATGGTCCCTTCTGTGTCAGTAAGCGAACTGCGAACGTGGATAGGCACGTTATACTTCTTGCCGAACTCGATCGACCGCGAATGCATCACCTTGGCGCCCAGCGATGCGAGCTCGAGCATTTCATCGTAGTTGATCTCGTTCATCTTGCGCGCCTGGGGCACGATCCGGGGGTCGGTGGTGTACACGCCGTCGACGTCGGTGTAGATCTCGCAGATCGAGTCCTTGAGAACGGCCGCCAGGGCCACGGCCGTGGTGTCCGAACCGCCTCGCCCGAGGGTGGTCAAGGCTCCGTCCTCGGTCACTCCCTGAAAACCCGCCACGATCACGATCTTGCCCGCGTTCAGTTCCTTGTAGATTCTGTCGGCGTCGATCGAGCGTATCCGGGCTTTGGTGTGAGCGGCGTCTGTCACGAGGCCGATCTGTCGGCCGGTGAAGCTGATCGCCTGGTGCCCGGCGGCCTCCAAGGCCATGGCCATCAGCGAAATCGACACCTGCTCGCCCGTGGTCAGCAACATGTCCATCTCGCGCTTCGGCGGGTTTGGGTTGACTTCCTTGGCCAAAGCGATGAGCTTATCGGTCGTCTTGCCCATGGCCGAAACGACCATCACCACCTGGTGCCCGCCGAGCTTCGCCTTGATCGCCCGCCGGGCGGCGCGGTGGATCTTTTCCGCGTCCGCGACACTGCTCCCGCCGAACTTTTGAACGATAATGCTCATGTTCCTCGCACCGAAAAACGGCCTTGTCTCCGCCGCGGCCCGGCCGCGGATCGATCATCCCCCCGAAACCCGCGGCGCGCAAGCCCGCGAAGCTTAACACAAGATGGCCCCAAGGCAAGCCCCCAGTGTTTGCGGATTGACTTATACATCGCATTATCGTGTCGAATAACACCCCCCCGCCCCGGACAACCGCCCGCAGCTTTCTGGTGCCTTATTCTCGTTCCATCAACGGCTTCCGGTTTTCTCTGCCGACGCTGTGGTTGCCCCAAGGCGTGACCCCTCGCTGACGCTTGGGGATCCTGAAAGATGCGCCCGGGCCGTAGCGGACCCGCCGCAAGCGCCGGTAGACCACAGACTTGCGGCCGGCCGGATTGCCCGGTCTAATGGTTCCCGTTCGAACCGGGAGGCCTTGGCTGGCGCTGGCGTTCCGTGTGTCGAGGGATGAGCGAACTGGCGAACCTGGCCGGAGAAGGAGTCTTCCATGAAGGGCGGCAAGAATACTCTGTTGGTGATGGCGGCGATCGCGGTGGTTTCGATCGCGGCGGCGACGATGAGCGGTGCTCAACAGCGGTCCGGCGCGAGCGGCGGCACCCGGGTCGCCGTCGTCGACCTCGTCAAGGTCTTCAACGAGTTCGATCAGACCAAGGCGGTCAACGAGGCCATGAGGGTCTATCGCGACAAGTTGGCCCAGGAGTCCGACCAGAAAATGTCCGAGATCAAGGCCGAACAGGACATCTTGGACAAGACCGACGTCACCAGCCCCGACCGGCAGGCCCGCATCACCAAGATCAAACGCATGCAACTGGAATACAACGTCTGGGAGTCGCTGGAAAAGGATTTTGTCAGCGACCAGTATGTGGCCTGGGTCAAGCGGACCTACGAGATGGTCACCGACGGCATCGCCGAGGTCGCGAAGAAGCAGGGTGTTCAACTGGTCGTGACGCAGGAACAGGTGGACACCACCGTGACCAAGCCTGAGCCCCTGTTGCAGCAGATCCTCAATCGCAAGGTGGTCTACGCGGACAACAGCGTGGATATCTCGGCTGACGTGCTGGCCACGCTCAACGCCAACTTCGCCAAGCTCGGCGGCCCGGCGTCGGTGCACTTCGGCAAGTAGGGCTCGGCTTGAACCGCAGGGACTGCCGAAGGCTGAGAGGCACCGCTTGGCCCGGAATCCACCGCTGGGCCCGGAATCCTTTCCGCGCCAGTCTTGCGGAACGCCGGCCGTGAGGCAGGGCCTTCTCACCTGTGCGGCATTCGCTCCGCGTCCGGTGAGGATGAGGGCCACAGAAACGATTCTCGAGCCGGCGTCGGGGGGCCGGAGCCCGCGAGGATTCTGGGCTCAGCAAGCCTCCGAGGAGCATGTGCATCCATGAGCAAGTCGTATCCTCTGGCGGAGATCGCCAAATGGGTCGGCGGAGTGGTCCGCGGCGACGCTGGCACTCGGATCACCGGCGTGGCCGGGCTTGAGGAGGCTTGTTCGTCCGACATTGCGTGGCTGGCCGAAGACAGATACGCCCCCCAGTTGAAGAACAGCCGGGCCGGCGCGGTGATCGTACCCATGCACTTCGGGGCGACCCCGATGCCCGCCATTCTGTGCGATAACCCTTCCCTGGCGATCTCAGCAGTGCTTGAGAAGTTTGCCCCGCCGATCCCAAGGCCGGCGCCGGGCGTTCATCCCACGGCGGTGGTCTCACCGTCGGCCAAGCTCGGCCGGGATGTGGCCGTCGGACCGTTGGTGGTCATCGGCGACAACACCGTCATCGGGGATCGGACCGTGCTTCATCCTCACGTTTTCGTCGGACCGGATGTCCGCATCGGCAGCGATTGCGAGTTCTGGCCCGGGGTCGTGATCCGGGAGCGGTGCGCGATCGGCAGTCGCGTAACCATCCACCCCAACTGCTCCATAGGCGCCGACGGCTTCGGCTACCAATATGTAGGGGGCCGCCACGTCAAGATCCCCCAGATTGGCAGCGTCGAGATCGAGGACGACGTCGAAATAGGGGCCAACAGCACGATTGACAGGGCTAAATTCGGGGTTACCCGCATTGGCCGGGGCACCAAGATTGATAACCTTGTCCAGGTTGCCCATAATGTCCGAATTGGGCCGAACTGCATGATCGTGGCTCAGTGCGGCATCGCCGGCAGCACCCGCCTGGGACAGGGCGTGGTGCTGGGCGGAAAAGTGGGCTTGCGGGACCACATCTCGCTCGGCGACGGCGCGCAAGTGGCCGCTTGCGCGTGCGTTTCCAAGGATGTGCCCCCAGGCAAGACGGTCATCGGCAGCCCGGCGGTCGACCACGAACAGTTCATCCGGGAGAGAGCCAAAGTGCGACGGCTCCCGGAGATGGCCGACCAGCTCCGGGCCTTGATCAAGCGGGTCGAGCAACTTGAAGCCTCAGCAGACCATTCGGAGCCCCGTTGAGCTGACCGGGCGAGGGCTGTTCACCGGCGAGCAGGCGGTCGTCCGCTTCTACCCGGCCGAGCCCGATACGGGCGTGGTATTCCTGAGGGCGGACCAGAACCCGCCCATCCGGGTTCCCGCTCTTGTCGAGAACGTCGCCAAACGCCTGCGCCGGACCTCTATCCGCAACGGGACCGTCCAGATTGAGACCATCGAGCATTGCATGTCGGCGCTCGCGGGCTTGGGCATCGACAACGTCCTTGTGGAACTGAACGCCAACGAGGTGCCTTCGTTTGATGGAAGCTGTGCTCCCTTCGTCGAGAAGCTCAAGGAGGTTGGCATCGTCGCACAGGACCGTCCTCGACAAGTGTTTCGCATTCCTGAGATCGTCCGCGTGGCCGAAGGAGGCCACTACGTCATGGCTGCTCCGGCCGCAGAAGATGAGGATACCCTCGAAATCATCTACGACCTCAACTACGGCAGCGGGCCGATCGGGCAGCAGATCTTCAAGATCCGTGTCACCCCCGAGGAATTCGAGCGGCATCTCGCTGCAGCCCGCACCTTCGTTCTGGAGCAGGAAGCCGAGCAGTTTCGGGCGTCGGGCCTGGGCTCGCACCTGACCTACGATGACATCCTCGTATTTGGCAAGGAAGGCCCGATTCAGAACACGCTTCGTTTTCCGGATGAGTGCGTCCGGCATAAGATCCTCGACCTGCTTGGCGACTTGTTCCTGTTCGGCCGGTTCGTGTCCGGGTACGTATTTGCCCGTGAATCGGGCCACGCCCTGAATCACGAACTGGTCCGCAAGCTGCGCGAGTTGGAGCAGGCGGCTGAGACCAAGCGGAAACTGAAGGCCGAACCCGTTTTCGACATCCGCAAGATCCAACGCTTACTGCCGCATCGCTACCCCTTCCTGATGGTCGACCGGGTGGTTGAGATGGAACCCGGCAAGCATGCGATCGGCATCAAGAACGTCACCGCCAATGAGGAGTTCTTCACCGGACACTACCCGGGTCAGCCGATCATGCCGGGCGTGCTGATCATCGAGGCTATGGCCCAGCTCGGCGGCCTGTTGCTGGCCCAGGAGCTTGAGCACACCGGCAAGGTGGCCGTCTTGCTGAGCCTGGAGGGAGTCAAGTTCCGCCGGCCGGTCGTTCCCGGCGATCAACTGCTGTTGGAGGCCTCGGCTCGCCGGGTCAAATCCCGGACGGGTCACGTGTTCTGTCGGGCAATGGTGGGAGACCAGTTGGCGGCCGAGGCCGATATCAAATTCATGATGGTCGATGCTGACCCGTTGTGAGCGAGAAGCTGTTTCGCTGTCGGCCGGGAAAACAAGAGGTTGGCAGCCAGGAACCGAGAGCTAAGGACTGACAGCCCCAAGCTGGCAGCTAAGAGCGGAACAAATGATTCACCCGTCGGCAACTGTTGATTCTAAGGCCATGCTCGGTCGGAACGTCACCATCGGGCCGAATTGCGTTGTGGGACCGGACGTGGTGTTGGGCGACGAGTGTACCTTGCGCAATAACGTGACGATCATCGGGCACACCGTGTGCGGTCGCCGGAATGAGTTCTTCCCGGGCTCGGTGATCGGTGCCCCACCGCAAGACCTCAAGTACAAGGGCGGCCCGACCCGCGTCGAAATCGGCGACGACAACGTCTTTCGTGAGCTGGTCACCGTACACGCCGGCACCGAGGTCGCGGGCGGCGTGACCTGGATCGGTTCGCATAACCGCTTTCTTGTGGGTGTGCACATCGCCCACGACGCAAAGATCGGCAACGACTGCATCTTGTCCAACTACGTGCAGCTCGCCGGGCACGTCTGCCTGGAAGACAAGGTCACGATGGGGGGGATCATCGGCGTCCACCACTTCACCACCATCGGCACGCTGGCTTACATCGGCGGCATGACCCGCGTCATTAACGACGTGCCGCCGTATATGATCGTTGAAGGAAACCCGGCACGTGTGCGAGGCTTCAACGAACAGGGTATGAAACGCTGGGGATGCACCGAGAATCAGATCCGGGCGGTGCGCGAGGCATACCGGGTGCTCTTCGGGCCCAAGGCCCAGAGCTTTGGGGCCTCAATGCTCGACCGGCTGAACGTGATTGAGGAACGGCAGGAGCTGAACGGCGAGGTCCGCTACCTGTGCGAGTCGATTCGCCGCAGCATCAAGGACGGCGTCTACGGACGCTGGCTGGAGCGCGATCGCCGGGACACGCACGTCGACCGGCAGGCTTTCTACGGGAGACCCAGGAGTACGGAGGGAATCAAGTGAGCCAACAGATTCCGGTTGCGGTCGTCGGCGCGGGACACATGGGCCGGCACCACGTTCGCATCTACCACGAGCTGCCCGACTGCGAACTCGTCGGAATCGTGGACGCAAACCCCGGCCGGGCTGCGGAGATGGCCTCGAAGCACAACACGAAAGCCTACCCTTCGATTGAGCCGCTGCTCGACAAGGTCAGGGCCGTGTCCGTCGCCGTGCCGACCACCGCCCACGTCGAGGTTGCACGGCCGTTTCTGGAAAACCGCGTGGCCGTGCTGATCGAAAAGCCCATCGCCCCCGACGCAGCCTCTGCCCGGGACTTGCAGCAGGTTGCCCGCAGGCACAACACGTTGCTGAGCGTGGGGCATACGGAACGTTTCAATCCGGTCGTTCGGGCGCTGGGTCGCATGCAGGTCAGGCCGCGCTTCATCGAGACTCACCGCATCAGTCCTTTCACTTTCAGGTCGGCCGATATCAGTGTCGTCATGGACATGATGATCCACGATATCGACATCGTGCTGCACTTGGTCAAAGCCCGGCCGGTCCGCGTCGACGCAGTCGGCGTTCGGGTGCTCTCCGAGCACGAAGACATCGCCAACGCCCGCCTCATCTTCCAAGGCGGCTGCGTGGCCAACTTGACCGCGTCGCGCTTGGCTCTTAAGACCGAACGAAAGATCCGCGTGTTCGCCGATGAAGCCTACCTCTCACTCGACTACCAGAAGAAGACAGGCATCGCCATCAAGAAGGACGCCAACCTCGATCTGCTCAAGATGGCCCGGGAGCACGGCGCCGAGGAGCTCTCGCAGCTCGTCGGACGTGATTTCGGGTCAATGGTCAAAGTCGAACCGTTGGAAATCGACGACCTCGAGCCGCTGCGGGTCGAACTGCAATCGTTTCTGAACTCGGTCCGATCGGGCGAGCCCCCGGCGGTCAGTGCCGAGGACGGCGTTGCCGCCGTGGAACTGGCCGAGCAGATCATCGCCGCCGCCAGATCACACCAGTGGGAAGGCGTCGACGCCGACTTCGCGGCAAGAGCATAGGAGTTGCTTGCTCCGTAATCGCCTGCCCGGTCGGAACACCGCGTATGTTCTGAACCAACGCGATGGACGACTGTTGTCACGGCTGTTCGATACGGCTCAGGCAGTCCCGAAAACAACGGGGCAAGTGCCGCAACGGTCTCTTTGCTGAACGAACCCAACCATGGCCAAATTGGCAAGATAGGTAAGGCGGTTCGGCGACGCGGAGCCCGGTTGCTGGCAATCAGGATAGTTTGGGAGTCCTGCGTGAAGGAAGTCCTCCGGTCGGGCGAGATGTTGTCTGGGTAGGTCCGCCGACTGCCTGATAAGGAGCACACAATGTCGGAGCGAGAGACTGCCGGCCGTCACGGCGCCCGGCCTGCAAGCCACTTCGGCCGTCGTAATCTTCTCAAAGGCATCGCCGGTGGTGTCATCGGATCAGTGGCAGGTACAGTTCAACAGCACGAGGCGGCGGCTTCAGCAGCGAGCGTGAGCAAGCCGGCAAATCCGCATGCTGCCCCGCGACTGATCTGGAAACTTGACCGGCCGGCGAAGCCTGCCCTTCCGTACTCCTACTTCTGGACCTGGGACCACAGCACCAACTGGATGCTCGATGATCCCGGCATGCTCAACTTCGGCTGCGACAACCGGTACCTCAAGCGACCGGAAACCTACCTTGAAGACTATCGCCGCCTGACCGACTTGGCCGTCGGCCTGGGCGTCCGGGGCATCCTGATTTGGGGCTTCCTGCGAGACGACCACGGCGGCGTTGAGTTCGGCAAACGCGTGGCCGACTACGCCGCCGGCAAGGGCATCATTATCAAGCCCGGCGTCGGCACGAACTGGTACGGCGGCGTCTACTATCAAGGTGAACACCCCTACAACATCGAAACTTTCGTCAGAAGACATCCCGATGCCCGTCTGATCGACGAACAGGGCAAGCCCCAGGAGCACGGCGTCTGTCCCACGCACCCTCGTTTCGTCGAGTGGCTCCAGGAAGGCGTCCGATGGCTTTTTCGTGAGTTCAACGTCGGCGGCGCCAACCTGGAAAACGGCGACTACGTGGTCTGCTATTGCCCGCGCTGCCGCGAGCATCTGGCACAGTGGCCCAAGGATGAACCGCCGTTCTGGCGGGATCAGTACCTCGGCTACAACGCCGCATTGCACGCCATCGAAGGTCAGCTCAAGGACAAATTCGTCACCTGGGCCACGTACCAGGGCTTCGTTCCCGGAAAACCCGCCGATGACCGGCATCGTGCCGCGTACCTCCAGTGTGATCGGCCGGCCTTGGTGGACAAGCTTCCGCCCGACGCCGTGTGCCAATGGACGCTGACGAGCATGGTCCGCAGGCAACCTTTGCCGCTGACCGCCTACCTGGACAATGGCACGCCGGCCGAAGCCTTCTCAGCCGACCTGTGGCCCGCCGGCGTGAAACCGCCCACCGTCCGCAGCGTCGGGTTTCTGCACCAGGGCAGTCAGTGGCACGGTCGTACGCGATACGACCAGGTCGTCAGCACCATCAAGGAAGGTTGTCTCCGCGCGTACCGAGCCGGCCTGGAGGGCGTCAGCATTCACGGCGAGGTTTCGACCATGCACATCCCTTGGGCTCTGAACTACCTCGCCTTTTCGCATTTCATTCACTGGCCCGAGGACTCGCTCCGTGCCTGGGGTCGCAAGACGATGGGCCAGGTTCTCGCCTCCGAAGCGGAAGGCGAGGCCTACGCCGAGCTCTTCGCCCATTGGCAGGCCGGTTCTCTTACCGACGGCCTCAAAAAAGACCTGCGACAACGAACCCGCGCCTTGGCCGACGACGTTGCGGCCAGAGGCGAGCATCTGCATCGCTTCCGATTCTGGAATTGGTTGCATCAGGTGGCTGAAGGAACTCAAGACTGTCATGCAGCCAGTTTTTTGTAAACACCGGGCGCATCCGGTGAGAGGGCCGGACGCCGTTGACGTGTGCCTCCGCCGGCCAACGTCCGACTCGGGCTTCGCCCGGCCTCTACGCCAGTGCCGCCGTGACCTCGTGTAACAGCTCGCTGATCGGCAGGTGCGACGGGCAAACCTCTTCGCACACGCCACAGTTGGTGCAGACGGCCGCCGGGTCGTAGCCCAGTCTTCGATACAGGCTTTCCGCCAGTTCGCGATCCTTGTAGTCGTTCAAATAAGCGTAATAGCGGATCATGTTGGTCACCGCGATGCGCTCGGGGCAGTTGAGATCGCAGGCTCCGCACAAATGGCAGGCGGTGGCCATCTGGAGCTTCACGATCGCCCGCAGCTCGCGCTCCGCCTCGGCGGAAAGCTTGACCTGAGCCAGAGGCAGCATCGCTTCCATGTCCTCCATACTGCCCATCCGTGCGATAACCGCGTCGATCAGATCGTCCGTCAGGTGCAGCATCCACAGCTTGGCCCGCTGATCGTCGTTGTACTCCTTGCCGCCCATGAGAGCCTTGAATTTCTCCTCGCGGGCGTCGGCCGGGCGGGCCTTGATGCCCTTGGTCTTCATCGCAATGATGCCCACGTCCTGTTTCTTAAGGGCTTCCAGCTCGGGCCTGAGGTTATCGAAGCTGCCCGGATCAATGGCCGGCATGATCAGGTCGATCCTCCAGGGGCCTCGTTTGTTGGCCTCGACGCTCGCGGCCAGGACGTCTTTCTGGTGCCGGTGAACACTGTATCCGAAGTGCTTGACCTTCCCGGCTTTGTGGACCCGTTCGTAAGCCTCCCACAACTCCAAACAGTCAAAAATCCACGGAATCTCGATCCCGTGCATCATGTAACAGTCGACACTCTCCACCTTCATCTTTGCCAGGGACTTGTCCAGTTCGTCCAGGTACATCTTGGCGATGCGCTCGCCGACCGGACGAAGGTCGGGCTTCCTGCCCGTCTTCTTCTCTTTCTCGATAGCCTTCTTGTGAACGTCAAGCAGTTCTTTCCCGGGGCCGATGCCTTTCTCGTCGTCGAGGAATTCCGAAATCGCCTTCGCGTACAGCTTCCGCACGTCTTCGTCGATCTTGGCATAACCGGCGATGTCGGAGGCCTTGCTGGTAATCCACAACTTGTCGCGGTACTTCACGAAGGTGCCGCTCAGCTCGATTTCATGGTTGCCTCCCCCGTAGTTGGATGCCGTGTCGAAGTAATTCATGCCCGCGGCCATCATGCGACGCCAGAGGGTCTCGTTTCCGGCGTTGCCCGCAACCACGCGGCTGACCATGTAGTTGGTTCGGCCGAGCCGCCGGTAGTCCATGCTCGGCGCCTTGCTCCGCCAGATCAGCTCCTTGGGATCGACCTTAAGCGCCGGGGCCGAGGCCCCGATCTTTTCCTCTTCGGTCGCCTTGAGCGAGGATGCCGCGATTGCCGCAGAGCCGATGCCTGCCGCCGTACCTTTCAGAAACTCCCGACGATCGATGCGCGTGAGGTCATGCATGGGTCCACTCCTTATCAAGCTGCAAATTCGCCCCTGACGGACACTGTCAACGAGACTTGCCCTGGTCATCAAACCGCAATCTTGAGAGCGCCAACAGCATAGCGATTGTTTCCGGCAAAGGACAATAATCCGCCGTCGGCCGATGCTGTTGCCCGATCCGCGAGACAGTCGGCGGGGTGAACTGCGGGCCTCGCGGCCGGCTGATCCCATCGTGCAGGTCCAGCCGACACGCCGACGGACAAGCCGCCGATCGTACCCCAGCCTCGACTCTCAAAGAGCCGTTGATGCCGGGAGCATTGCCGACGACCTACTTGACATTAGGGCGCGGGGCGGCCGACACCACGGCGATGAAGAACTCCTGCTGCTGCTGCGGGTCGATCCCGGCCTTATCGAGCAGTTGCCCCATGTACCGCGAGCTCATGCGGCTGTATTCCTGCTCTCGGATTTGATCGATGATCCTGGCCTGGGCCTCTTCGAAAGTCAACCGCTCTTGAGGCGTCTTACGGCCGCACTTGACGATGAAACTCGATTCCTCCGTTTCAATGATCTCGCTGAATCGGCCTTCCTCGAGGGTGAAGAGAATCTCGGCCGCCTTGGCCCACGAACCCGTCAGGCTGCCAGGCGTGATTTCGCCCCACGATCCGCCCTTGGCTCGCTGAGCACCCTTGGAATAGCGCCGCGCAACCGCGGCAAAGTCCACTCCGCTTTCGAGCTCCTCCGCGGCGCGACGCAGTTCCCGGCGGGCCGCCTCGCGGGCTTCGGCGATCTCGCTCTCGCTGGCCTGCGAAACGGGTTTGCGCAGAAGTTCCCGAAGCGGGATTTCGATCATCAGCAATTCAGCCTTGGCCGGCGTCGTGAAGGCATCAAGATGAGCCTGGTAATACTTGAGCAGATCGCGTCGGGGGGGAACGGCGACCATGGGCGAGAACCGCTCTTCCAGGAAACTCGAAACAAGAAGCTGGCGTTTGATGCGTTCTTTCACGTCCTTCATTTCGAGACCGAGGGCTTTCAGTTGGGCCTCGTATCGGGCACGGACGCCGCCATAGTTCGTGTTGATGGTTCGCTGGATGGCCTTCTCGGCCTCCTTGTCGAGCAGTTGTTCAACGGTCTCGTTGAGCTTCTTCTTGGCCTGCTCATAAACCACGATCGTGCTCGATTGATATCTGATCTGGTCGGCAATCAGCCGCGAAATGCCGCGATAGTACTCGCGCTCCGACGTGGCGGCGCCGGCCATTTTCAGGATCTCGGGCATGAGCGGTTCGAGAACGTCCGAGACGGTGATGGGCTGGGAATTGACAAATAGGACCGGCGTACCCGTGTAACCGGTTGGAAGCTCGGACGGCACGATCACCTCGGCAGCCTGCTGCGTCGCCGTTCCGGTCGCGGCCGCCTCTCTGGTGATGTCCGGGTGGTATCGGGGGGTGTGGGCGGCCTTGTGGTCCTCTCGCTTCGGTCCGGTTTCCTTGTCGCCGCAGCTCGTGACACACACGATGGTCAAGAACAAGCCTGACGCCGTAGCAATTCGATTGATCCGTCTGGCGTTTCTCATCGATGCGGCATTGTAGATACGGCGGTTTGAGGCTGCAACAGACGCCTCAGGACGGCCAGAAGCGTCGCGGTCTCGAAGTAGGCGGGCGCCAACCGCAGGTGAACGGTGTGGGCATCGGCCATCCGGGCCGAACCGGGACCGTCCGCGAAGATCGGCTCGACCAGGGCCAGCTCTTCGACGGTGAAAATCAGGTCCGGCGGCTGCCGGTTGATCGCCTTGATCCTGAACGGTTGAGCCAGAATCCGAATTTCGGCCAGGGCCAGCAGATCGGCCACCGCTTGCGGGTAGGGTCCGAAGGCGTCTCTGATGTCCTTGTCAAGCTGCCCCAGATCCGCAAGTGAGCGACAGCGCACGACGCGCCGGTAGATCTCCATCCGTTGTCGGTCGGACTCGATGTAGTTGCGGGGAATGAAGGCCGGAACGTCCAATTCCAAATGCACCGGCCTGAAAACGTCCGCCGGTTCGTTCCTGAGTCGCCGCACCGCCATATCGAGCAACTGGCAATAGAGCTCATAGCCGACCGCTGCGATGTGACCGCTCTGTTCGGGCCCCAGGATATTGCCCGCGCCGCGGATCTCCAGATCGCGCATCGCGATTCGGAAACCGGCACCCAGATCGGAGTATTCCTCGATGGCTTTCAATCGGCGGGCCGCGTTCGGCGTGATGGTCCGGTCGGGTGAAAGCAGCAGATAACAGTAAGCGCGGTGCTTGTATCGACCGACCCGCCCTCGAAGCTGGTGAAGCTCTGACAACCCGAATCGGTCGGCCCGATCGATCAGGATGGTGTTGCAGTTGGGAATGTCCAGTCCGGACTCGATGATCGTGGTGCAGACCAGCACGTCGGCCTGATGACGGACGAATTGGAGCATCACCCGTTCGAGCTCGCGTTCGGGCATCTGGCCGTGACCGACAATGACGCGGGCCTCGGGAACGATGCGACTGACCCTCTCGGCGAAAGACCGGATGTCGTGCACAAAGTTGTGCACGAAGAAGACCTGGCCTTCGCGGTTCAGCTCCCGCAGGACGGCGTCGCGGATCAGTTGGTCAGACCAGTTGACCACCTGGGTGACAATGCTGCGGCGATCCATCGGGGGTGTCGCTAGCGAGCTGATGTCGCGGATACCCAACAGCGACATGTGCAGCGTCCGCGGGATGGGCGTCGCCGTCATGGTCAGCACATCCATGGTCTCGCGGAAGCGTTTGAGCCTTTCCTTGTGCTCGACGCCGAATCGCTGCTCCTCGTCAATGATCAATAGACCGAGGTCCTTGAACCCCACGTCCTTGCTCAGCAATCGATGGGTACCGATGAGGATGTCGATCTGACCCTTGCGCGTACGGTCGATGATTTCGCTCTGAGCTTTCCGCGTCTTGAAGCGGGAGAGAGATTCGATGACGAAGGGATAATCCGCCAGTCGTTCTCGGAAGGTGCGTTCGTGTTGTTCGGCAAGCACGGTGGTCGGCACCAGGACGGCCACCTGCTTGCCGTATTCGACGGCCTTGAATGCCGCCCGGACGGCCAGCTCGGTCTTCCCGTAGCCGACGTCGCCGCACAGCAGGCGGTCCATCGGCTGAGGACGGCACATGTCCTTCTTGATGTCGGCAAGGCTGGAGAGCTGGTCCTCCGTTTCCGTGTAGATGAAGCTGCCCTCGAACTCCCGCTGCCAGACCGTGTCGCCGGGATAGGCGATGCCCGGGCGGCTGGCCCGCGCAGCCTGAATGCGCAGGAGGTCGGCCGCAAGATCGCCGACAGATTCCTCGACTCGCTCCTTGGTTTTGGCCCAACGGGTGCCGCCGAGCTTGCTGAGCGGCGGTGGGGTGGTTCCGATGCCGACGTATTTCTGGACGAGGTCGATCTGACTTGCCGGGACATGCAGGCGCGCACTGTCGGCGAACTCGAGGGTCAGGTATTCCTCCTGTTTTTCCGAGTCCCCCTTGCGCATCGTTCGCATGCCCTGGAATCGGGCAATGCCGTGTACGACGTGTACGACGTAGTCGCCCGCGTTCAGGTCGAGCCATGATTCCACCGGACGGGCGGCATGCCACCGGTGGATTCGCCGACGCTGCGTGTAGCGGTGAAAGACCTCATGATGCCCGACCACGGTCAGGCCGCCGTCGGGCCAGTCGAATCCGTGGTGCATGAGCCCGACAGGTAGCGACAACCGCGGGGGCAGATCGCCGATTGTGCTCCGCCACAACTCAGTGAACCGTTCCCGCTCGGAGTTGTTGTCGCAATAGAGCAGGACGTCGCGCTCAGCGGCAATCCTGGCCAGTTCTCCCAGGGCCTCCGTCGGCTTGGTCTCGAATCGGGCCAGGCTCTGAACGTGAAAGCTGAAGCGGTTCTCGGCGTCGCTACACGCCAGGCGATGGAGGTGTAGTTGGAGAAATCCGCCGGCTCTCTGGAACACTCTGTGGACCGGCATCATTCCCGCCGGGCCGTTAAGGCGATTCCAGAACGTCTTGCCGATCTCTTGGATCTCCAGAGGCTCGTCGAACGCGACAATCGTGTTCGGCGGCAGATAGGACAGGAAGCTGGTAGCGCTTCCCTCCGAGAAGAAGGGCTCGGGATGGCTCCTCTGAGAAACCACGCCTCTGGCCTCGACGGTCTGGTGCTTGTGTGGAGAATGGTCCTGCCTTCCTCTTACCGAGGCGGCCGCGATCTGGATGGTCTCGAATTCGGTATCGGATCGCTGCGTGCTCACGTCAAAGCCGCGGATCGATTCGATCTGGTTGCCGTAGAAATCAATGCGGTACGGATCGGTCTGGGCGGGAGGAAAGATGTCCAGGATGTCGCCCCGCAATGCGAAATCGCCCGGAGACTCAACCTGGTCCAGCCGTTCATAGCCGTGGTCCATGAGCCAGCGTGCGATTCGCTGCAGGTCATGTTCCTGGCCCACGCAGAGAGTAAGCAACTGGCCGGCCAAGGCCCGTTCCGAGGGAACGCATTGCATGAGTGCCTGGATCGGGGCGACGATGAACGAGGGAGGCTCTTGGTCGCCTTGGGAAGCGCGCTGCAATTGGGCGCACAGCCGAATGCGCTCAGCGTAAATCTCGTCACTGGCCGCCCCCTGGCCCGGGGCGGCTTCGAAGGCGCTCAGCAGCTCGGGCGTGCGACCACAACACAATTCCAGGTCGTCGCGGATCTCGTCGGCCGGGTCCAGATGGGCGGTAACGTATAAAAGGGGACACTTCAGCTCCAGAGCCGCCGCGCCGGCCAAAACAGGCGCAAACGATCCCCACAGCCCGTCCACGGATACCACCCCCCCCTGCGCACCGCTCGGCGAATGTGTTTCATCGCCTGATCCGGCGGCCAAGGGGCTCAATTCGCGGATCCGGGCCACCAAGGCACGAAAGGTGCCGTCGCCGGAAATCCGATCGACGACATTGACCACAATTCTATTGTATCGGTCATCTCCGCCCTCGGCTAGACTCGCTTGCCTTAAGGTCCGAATGTTTGTTCTTTGGACCGGTTACGGTTAACTTTCCCGCCAATCGACGATGGTCTGTTCGAAGGTCGTTTATGCCAGCCGATGATCGCAATCGTTGCCAGGGCCGGCCCGACGACGGCCCCGGATGCCGCCGGAGCATGGCCGAAAGAAAAGGCTCCTCTGCCGCCGGTGCCCCGACGGGGATCGTCCGCGAGGTGCCGCCGCTCCAAGAAAACGCCACACCCGAAGAGAAAGAACTGCACTGGTACCGGCACGTCTACCAGGGCGAGCGCGTCCGGCAATTGACGCTCCGCGCCGTTCTCACGGGAGGAATCCTCGGAATGTTCATGTGCGTCTCGAACCTCTACACGACGCTGAAACTCGGCTGGTCCTTCGGCGTGGCGATTACGGCGTGTGTCCTGTCCTACGTGATCTGGAACGCGGTCCGCGCGGTTTCAGGCAATCGATTGAGCGAGATGACCATCCTCGAAAACAACTGCATGCAGTCCACCGCCTCCGCCGCCGGCATGTCTACCGGCGGGACTTTGGCCACGGCCGTCGGCTCCCTGTTGCTGATGAGCGGCACACATCTGCCCTGGACCACTCTGGTGGCGTTTACGTTTCTGACCGCAGCCCTGGGCGTGTTCATGGCCATTCCACTCAAGCGGCAAATGATCAATATCGAGCAGCTTCCGTTCCCCAGCGGGATGGCCGCTGCCGAAACACTTCGCAGCCTGCACAGTCGCGGGGCCGAGGCCGTCAGGAAGGCCTACTCCCTGATCATTGCGTTGGGCTGTGGCGCCGTCACAGGTTTTTTCCGCGGCCCTGAGGGCGTCATCACCACGCTGGACAAGATCTATCGATACGTGCACATTCCGGAACTGCTTCCTTTCGGCGGAATCTTCAATCCGATGAGCTGGCTCAGACAGGGTGCCGCGAAGGCCGGCCTGGCGGGTTTGGGCTTCGAGCCGGGGACTCTGATGATCGCCGCCGGCGCATTCGTCGGAACACGGGTATCGTTCTCGATGCTCGCCGGTTCAATTCTGCTCTACTACGTCACGATGCCGTTGCTCGTCAGCCATGGAGCTCAAGTGGCAGTCGCAGGCTCTTCGGGTTACGTGCCGGCTGGGGACTTGCCGCCGGGAGCGATCCTTCTCCCAACACGATGGGCCTTGTGGGGCGGAACGTCGATCATGGTTTTCTCAAGCCTGGTGTCCGTGGGCCTCCAGTGGCGCACCCTCGCGCGGTCGTTTCGCGTGTTCCGTCGCACAACTCACGCGGATTCCGGGCAAACGGTCCGAGACTCACGCGGGTCGTCCGTCGACTTGCAGAAGGCCATAGACGCGATAGAGGTTCCCAGCTCGTGGTTGATCGGCGGACTGATTCCCATCGGCGTCGCCATTGTTCTCCTCAACTACTTCGCGTTTCACATGTCGATCCTGCTCGGCGTCATTGCGGTGGCCATGTCGTTCGTCCTGTCGTTGGTCGCCTGCCGGGCAACCGGTGAGACCGACACCACCCCGACCGGGGCCATGGGAAAGGTGACTCAGCTGGTCTACGCGATCCTGGCGAAGGGCAATTACGTCGTCAATCTGATGTCGGCCGGTACCACCGCCGCCGCGGCCGGCAGTGCCGCAGATCTGCTCACCGACCTGAAGTCGGGTTACCTGCTGGGTGCCAATCCGCGAAAGCAGTTCCTGGCCCAGTTCTCCGGCATCTTCTTCGGCGTCGCCGCCATCATCCCCGCGTGGTATCTGATGGTGCCCACCGCCGAGAGACTGCACGCGTTCAATCCGCCGGCAGTGTACATGTGGAAAGCAATGGCTGATGCGCTCACCCAGGGCCTGCATACCATCCCGATCACCGCCCAATGGGCGATTCTCATCGGTGCGGTGCTCGGCATCATCTTGCCGGTACTTTCGGCAAAACTGCCCAAAGCAGCCCCGTACCTGCCCTCTGCGATGGGGTTGGGTCTGGCGTGGGTGGTGCAGTTCCAGAACAGCCTCTCGTTCGCGATCGGCGCGGTGATCGCATGGGCTTGGGCCAGGACGCACAAGAAAAGCGCGGAGACCTACACGTTTCCCGTTGCGGCCGGGATGATCGCCGGAGAGTCGATCATGCTGGCCATGATCGCGATCGCGGCGACGGCAACGCAATTGTTCGGCCACCAGTAGTCCGCGCCGCAATTCCCTGTCTCTCGCCCCAGGATGTGCGGCAGGTTACACTGGTTCCGGGTCCGTGAGAGATCCGACGTGGAACGGCTGCGGTCTCTTCGCAGGGTTCTGAACGAGCGGCGACCGTTTCAGAACCGCGACCGTGAGGGAGCGGCGGCGCTCCTTCTGGCCCTTTAGCCTCTTCCATCGGGACTGGTGTGCGTTTTGCGCGCATGTTTCTTGTTCGCGGAGCGCTTGGGTTGCGGCCCGCAAAAAGGCGGTCCGCCTTAGCCTCTTCCATCGGGACTGGTGCGCATTTTGCGCGCATGCCTTTGCAAGAGTGCAGAACTCGTTCAGTACCAAAGACCTGCAAACGTAATCCGCCTGCCCGGTTTTGGTTGCGGCTAAAGACCGCCTTGGAGCCTTACGACCCGACATCGGTGCGCCGGTAACGTGCTATCCCGTTTGCTCCGCCTTGGAGCGACTCTGCCGTTGTTGTCGCCGAGGTTCGACGCCCGTGGCTTGTCAGCCTTTCAGCCCCGTCGTCGCGATGCCCTTGATGAAGGTCTTCTGGGTAAAGAAGAAGAGCACGATGATCGGCAGGCAGATGAGCGTACTGGCGGCCATCAGGCTGGTCCAGTCGGTGCCGCCGTGCTGGGACTGGAAAGCCTGGAGGCCCAGCGAGAGCGTGAAGGTTTCCCGGCGAGTCAGGAACAGCAGCGGCCCCATGAAGTCGTTCCACGCGTACAGGAAATGAAACAAAGCGACGACCGCCAGGGCCGGCTTGCTCAGCGGCAGAATGACCCGCCAGAAGATGCCGAACTCGCTGCATCCGTCGATCCGGGCCGCCTCGGAAAGGTCCTTTGGGATGGTCAGAAAGAACTGCCGCAGCAGGAAGATATTGAACCCGCTGCCAAAGAAAGCCGGCACCCACAGCGGCAACAACGTGCCGATCCAGCCGAATCTGGCGAACAGCGTGTACAACGGCACCATCAGCACGGCGAAAGGCACCATCATCGTTGCCAGCGTAAGACCGAACAGGACGCCACGGCCGCGCCAGGGAATCTTGGCCAGGCTGTAAGCCGCCAGCGACGAACTGCACACCGTACCGGTCACGCCCAGAAGGCACACAATCAGGGTATTGCGCAAATACAGCCAGAAGATGGAAACCTCCCGCTCGCCCAGCAACGGCATCCAGACCCGCGCCGTACCCATCTTATTGATCGCGGCCGGAAAGTTGCCCCAAAATAGCTTCGCGCGGCTCTCGACGGCTTCCGGCGGCACGATGTCCCACACGGCCGGGGCGTTCATGTCCACCAGCGTCTTGCGCTCCTTGATGTAACACCACCCCGGCTCGGCTCTGCGCAGAACCGTCACTGGTATCCGTTGTTCGATTCCGGCGACTTTGAGCGGGATCGTGCCGTCCTGATAGTCGCTTTCCGGTACAAGCAGCTTTTGCCCTCCCCGCGGGTCCGTCTCGTCCTCGATGTCCAGTCGAACTACGAGCATCCGCGCGGCAAGCGTCTCGCCGCGAACCACTTCGCACTCGCGGCCGTCGATGGTTGCCCGGTACTGGCGGGGAATCCACTGCGGCGGCATGGCCGTCGATTGCTCAAGCGGTTTGAGCGACGTGCTCAACAGCCAGATGAACGGGAAGATGAACAGGAAGCTCCCAAGCACCAGGAGCGCGTACGCCAGCACCTTGCCGAACAGAGTCCGAGGTTCCATCAGCACTCACCCAACATACGTCACCCGCTTGCCGGCCGTCCGGTGGGCGATGAGCGTCAACACCAGGATGATGACAAACAGAATCCATGCCATCGCGCAACCATAGCCCATCCGAAGCCACTCGAACGCCTGGGCCCACATGTACAGGGCGTAGAACAAGGTCGACTGCGCCGGCTGGCCCTGGGTTCCACCCTGCGGGCCGCCGCCCATGATGTACGCCGGCGTGAAAACCTGCAGGACGGCGATGATTCCGATGATCAGCGTGAAATAGATCACCGGCGACAGGCAAGGCAATGTGACGTGAAACAGTCTCCGCCACCAGCCGGCCCCGTCGATCTCCGCCGCTTCGTACAGTTCGGCGGGCACGTCCTGCAAACCCGCCAGATAGATCACCATCGTCCCACCGCAGCCCCAGATGCTCATAATCGCCAATGCCGGTTTGGCCCACAGCGGATCGGCCAGCCAAGTGGGCGGCCGCAGACCAAGCGGCCCAAGCAGAGCTCCCAGGGCATAATTGAGAATGCCGAAATCCCCGTTGAGCACCCACAACCACAACATGGCTGAAGCCACGGCCGGCACGAGGCACGGCAAGTAAAAGATCGTCCTGAAGATCGGCAACCCGCGCACGCCCGAATTCAGCAGCAGGGCCAGCATCAGAGCCGCCGTCAGGCTCCCGGGCAACGCAATGGCCCCGAAAACCAGCGTGTTCCGCAATGACTTGAACATCACCGCATCCTGACCGAGATCCTGATAGTTCTGCAACCCCACCCAGACGGCCGGTCGCAGCGTCGAGTAATCGCAAAAACTGTAGTACAGCGACGAAAGGATCGGATACGCAAGGAAAACACTCAGGCCGATCAGCCACGGTGAGGCGAAAAGAATCCCGTTGACAAGATGTCGCCGGTCTGCGCGGGTCATGACAACCTCCCCGAGATCGGCGGACGCAACGAGAGCGACCTTTTGTATCGGGCGTATGCCCGGGTCATCCGTTCCTGGACGATATCGAGCGCCTCCCTGGCTGTGTAGGGCTTGCCGGTCGCCGGATTGCTCTGCAGCAACCGCACCCGCTCGAACGCGGCGAAAAGCTCCGTCTGATACTGGCTCCAGATGCCCACGTGCAGAGGCGAAACCACCCCCTTGCTCTTGGACAGGCTGATGAACAAATCGAGATAACGGTGCGGGTGCTTCTTGAGAAAGTCGTCGCTCACCTTGGTCAGCGGGGTCGCCTTTCGATGTCCCAGGTTCAGCTTCTCCATCGCCGGCTGCGAGATAACGTACTTGACGAACTGCCAGGCGGCTTCGCGCCGCTCGGCCGGCACGCCGCGCGGAATGACCATAATGTCACAACCCACGGTGCTGAAGCGTTCAGGTCCATGTGGCGTCTTGGGCCAGGGCACCACGCCGTAACGCATGCCGGGAGCGTACTGCTGGATATAGTTGTGCATCCACGCACCGTCCAGGACCATCGCCACCTTACCTGAGAAAAAGGGATTCTGCGGCGACGCCAGGTTGCCGAACCCGCTGGAGAAGCGCTTGATCCGATCAACGCCGTATTTGCGGGAGTAGCTCTGGATCCACTCATAGGCCGCCACGTTGAGCGGGTCATCGGCGGTGATTGTGTCGTCCTCGCCGATCAGCTTGCCGCCAAACCAGAAACCCCAGGCCCAGATGAATCGTCCCGGCTCCTGTGGCAGAAAACCCAATTGCACAAGATTGCCCGAGGCATCGTACTTGGTCAGGGCCTCGGCGTAGGCGTCGAGCTCCGCCAGCGTCGCCGGCCCGCGACCGGGATCGAGCCCTCTGGCCCGAAGCTGATCAGCGGACGCCTCGAATAAGGCCGCGTTGTAGTGCAGCCCGCTGGCAAAGGGCGTCGTCGGCACCGCCCACATGATGCCCTTATGCGTGCAGATCTTCACGTACGCCGCGATCCAGTGGTCGCGGCCGATCCCGTCGCGGCTCATGAGCTCATCGAGCGGCGTCAACGCCCCCTGTTCGGCAAAGGGCGTGACATTGTGCTCCCACAACCCCGCCACGTCCGGAGGGTCGCCACCCGAGGTGGCCGCCAGCAGCTTACGGTCGATCACCCCGACGGGCGTATAGTGAACCGTAATGCCGCCCTGCGAGTCGTTGAAGTCCTTGACCACCGCCCGCATGGCGTCGCCTTCGAAACCGTCCCACTTGTCCCAGTAGCGAAGATGGATTCGCCCGTCCGGCGGTTCGCTCCGAAAACACCCCCCGGCCGACAACAGCGAGCCCCCCAGCGAGACCGAAGCCGCGCCGCGAATCGTCTTCCCGAGAAAATCCCGCCGAGTCCTCCGCATGACACTACTGTCGCGGGGAAGGGCTCGTTTGGCAAGGGATGGCATTTCGCCAGGGCGATTGCCTCCTCATCCCCGTTGCGAGGCTCTAATGGACAGAACCGGCGAATGGATCGATGATCTCAATACCCTCTACCCTGCGCCCGGGGACATCTTTTGAGTAGAGCGTCCTCGCGCCTGCATCCAGGGCCGCACCAACAAGCATAGCGCCCCAGAATGACCAGCCTTGTTCAATGTGGAGTCTCTGAGCAAGATCGAGCGTCTGCGCCGATGGCAGAACCAGCCTCAGGAAACCGAGGTACTCGCGCAAATACTGCCATGCCTCAGCCTGGCTGAAACCGTATACGATCAGCTTCCGGGAAGCTGCGATGAATTCGCAGGCCGCCTGCCAGAGCAGAATGCCATCGGTCCGGTTTCTCGGAGCAGGCGGGCCGCGATCGGCTGGCGCACCTTATCCGCCTTGTTACAGGAGTATATCAAGACGTTCGTGTCAAACGCGGTCATGCAGCTCGTCGCGGGTGGGCATGGGGCCCGTATAAGAGAACTCTGAACGGGACACGTGGTCGAAGAACCGATCCAGGGCTGCGGTGTGATTGGTGTCTGCCTGCTCTTCTATTGGCTGGATAATCACTTGCACCCGCTGCTGATCAGGCAAATCGAGCTTCTCCTCAGGCTTGAAGACCCCGTCTGCGTAGATAGCTTTGGTCATGTGAACCATACAACTATTACAGTCTCTCCTGGCATGCCAGAGCAAGACTGCAGGTCCTCAATGCGACCGGTGGACGACCGCTTGTTCCGCATCCCGCGAACCATTCCTTTCTTGCCGCGAAAGAGGGGATTCTTGTTGCATAGAAACGCTCTGGCCCCGCGGCCTTGCCAGGGTTATCCTCACACGATCCGGACCGGCCCTCGCATGGGCGAAGCATCACCGACGAGGTTGTCGGTTTGAGGCTCACTGCGTGCCGGAGAATGTCAATTCGGCGAGTATGACAAATGGCATCATTCGCTCTGCTGGTCATCGTCTTTCTCGTCCTCAGTCGCGCACCTTGAGGTGCGTCTCATCACTGATTGCTCTGACCTCCGGAGCGTACATGGCCGAGCCGGCGGTCGGCAGGGCGTGGAAAGCATTTCCTGGGAGTACGCGTGGAGAGCGCCTGCATGCGGTGAACACTGCTATCGCGATGTGATCATCAGTGGTGGAAATCGCTTGTGGCGGTTGCAGGCTCGTAGCACGACCTCGGTCATCATGTCAAGGAACATCGGATCGTCATTGACGGTCTCGGCCCGAGCCATGGGCAGGCCGATCTCGCGGCACAGGTCGCCGACCTTCACGTCCAGGTCGCACAATACCTCGATGTGATCACAGATGAACCCGATCGGCGAGACCACCACTGCTTCAAGTCCCTTTTCGTGCTCGGCCTTCAGGTAATCGTTGATATCCGGTCCGAGCCACGGGTCCTGCGGAGGACCGCTGCGGCTCTGGTAGACCAACGCCCAGTCTCTGCGGCCAAGATCTTCGGCAACCATCCGGGCCGTTGTCTGCAACTGCTCGCGGTAACGGCAACTCTCGGCCATCGCAACGGGAATACTGTGAGCCGTGAAAACGATCCTTGCCTTGGGCCGCAGCGGCGCCTCAAGCCTGTCAATCGCAGCCCGAACCTGCCGAGCCAGCGTGCCGATGAAGCCAGGATGATCGTACCAACTCTCCACATACGTGACTTCGACGTCGGGAAGACCCAGCTCCGCAAGACGTCGTCGGGCCTCGCGCACGTTCTCCTTGTACTGCCCGCAACTGGCATACGAATGATGGGCGGCGGTGATGAAGCCGATCGCCCGGCGAACCCCCGCCCGGCTCATCTCGGCCATGACATCCGCCAGATAGGGATGCCAGTTCCGCATGCCCACGTACACGGGCAGCTCAACACCCGCGTCTGCCAGACGTTGACGCACCCCGGCCGCCTGACGCCGGGTGATTTCGGTGATCGGCGATACCCCGTTGTATCGCATGTAGTTGGCGATAATGGCCTCGACGCGGCCAGGCGGGGTGGGCCGGCCACGAAGTATGTTGTCCAAAAAAGGACCAACGTCTTGAGGACCTTGTGGTCCGCCAAACGACACAAGCAGGACTGCGTCGAATGGACCGCGACTCGATTCGCTTCGAATCATGGATCCTGACCCGGTAGCTGCCTTGCCATCTGCAGGCGACAATCCTACCAGTTATCGGACAACCGGTCACGGACGCATTTCCCGAACCGAAAATGCCGCTATAATGGGCGGAAGCGCGCCCTCAAGCATCCCCTTGTTCAGGGCAGCCACAGCTACGGACTTGTCTCAAACGAAGGACGCTCGATTATGAGGAAGTCTCTTTGCGTATCAGCGATCATTTCAGCCCTCGCGGTTTGGGTTTTGACCTGCGCCCTGGCGATTGGGGCTCAAGAACCACCCGGCATCGTCCCGCCCGCAACGACCGGCGGCGGCACACCAAGAATCGAGATCGCCGAGCCGAAACACGACTTCGGCAAAGTCTGGGTGGGTGACAAGTTGGAGCACGCCTTCAACATCCGCAACGTCGGTGACGCCGAACTGAAAATCCTGGCCGTCAAGCCCAAGTGCGGCTGCACGACCCCGGCGGGGTACCCGAAAACCATTGCCCCCGGCTCCTCGGCCGATTTCCTCTTCCGCCTGAACGCCGACCGGTACAGAGGAGACTACTCCACCACGATCGACGTCGAGACGAACGACCCGCTAAACAAGATCGTCCACCTCACCCTCTCCGTCCATATGCAGCACCACCTTGAGGCCAATCCCTCCTTTGTGCTTTTCGACAAGTTGCGGCCTGACGCCAGCGCACAGACAACCGTCATGTTGACGAACAAGACCGACAAGGAGCTCAAACTGGCGACCCGGGGGCTGCTCCCCGCCATGCAGGTCTTCACGTGGGAGCTCAAGGAGATCTCGCCCGGCAAGACCTATCAGCTTCTGGTGTCCGCCAACCCCCCTTACCCCGGCAAGCGCAACCAACAGACCATTGAGATCGACCTCGGCATCGAGGGCATTCCTCCCGTAAGGATACCATGCACCGCGGTTGTGCCCGAACGACTCGACATCGAGCCGCGGATGCTGTTAGTCCCTGTCGATAGCCGGCCGAGGACTCGCGTCATCGCTTTCACAAACAACAGCAACAACGACGTCAGACTGCTGGAAGCCGTCTCGGCAGACTCGAACATTGCAGTGAATGTCAGCACCCTCAAGCCCGGCAGAGACTATCGCGTCAATCTGACGTTCCCGGCGAACTACGTGGCGCCCGCCGAAGGCACGTTCATCACGCTGAAGACCGACGACACGGAACAAGCGGAAATTAAGATCCCCGTTCGCAGCCCTGCGACGGCCACGCGGCCGACGGGCGCCCCCCCCGACGTTTTCGCCGACGCCCAGCGGGCTACTCTCAGTCCACAGGCTGCGGAGACACCGTCAGATTCACAGCCGGCCATGCAGTTGATCGGAATACCGGCGCCGGTCATCAATGCCGCCACCTTTGACGGCCGGCCCCTTCAGATCGGCGGCCCGGCAGGCAGGGTCAGGCTGCTGACTTTCTACACCTCGTGGTGCGGCTATTGCAGGCAAGCCCTTCCCGGTGTTGAAGATCTCCACAAAAGATACAAGGATAAGGGCGTTGAGGTGCTGGCCATCAACCTGGACGTGCGCACGGGCAGGCAGCCACGTACCGAAGAACAGGTCTTGGCCCACTACAAAGAACTGAACTTGTCCATGCCCATGATTATGGATCCATACCAGTTGATCGGGCCGAGGTTCCGGGTCAGGAGCCACCCGACATTCGTTCTCATCGGCAAGTCCGGAGTCGTCGAGGCAGTCCACTTCGGACACACCGTGCCCTTCGGTTCCACGCTCCCGACGCAGATCGACCTGCTCCTGCAAGGCAAGACTCGCTCCGACTTCCCGCCGGCCGTCGCCGAGGCCCTGCCGCCGGCCGCAACTCAGCCGACCGCCACCCAGCCGGCGGCACGCCGCGACCCGGTCATGGAACTCGTCGGCAACCCCGCTCCTTCGGCGACCGTGAAAACCATCGACGGCAAGGAAACCAAGATCGGAGCCGGAAGCGAACGCATCCAACTGTTGGCCTTCTATGCGTCCTGGTGCGGGTTCTGCAAGAAAGCCATGCCCACGGTCGAGCAGATCCACAAGGATTACGGCAACAAAGGTATTGAGGTGATTGCTATCAACCAGGACAGCCGCGAAGGAGCCCGAGGCAGAACGGAGGACCAAACGCTGACCACATACAAGGAGTGGAATCTGTCCATGCCGATGACCATGGATCCGAGGCAGGCGATCGGCCGGCAGTTCAAGGTCAGAGGTTACCCCACCTTCGTCCTTGTTGGCCGAAGCGGTATTGTTGAGGCCGCTCATGTGGGAGCCGCCCCGACTTTCGACTCGACCGTGCGAACCGAGCTGGATCTGCTGCTGAAAGGCAAGAACCGCGAGGCCTTCCCGCAACAGCCTGCTGCTCCGGTCGCCACCCAACCAGAACAGCGAGACCCGGCGATGCAGCTCACAGGCAAGCCGGCACCGTCAGTGTCGGCCCAGACACCTGACGGCAAGGAAATCAAGATCGGCAGCGCCAACGGCAAGGTCCAACTCCTGGCCTTTTACGCCTCCTGGTGCGGGTTCTGCAAAGCCGCCATGCCCGCTGTCGAGCAGTTGCACAAAGAGTTTAAGGACAAGGGCGTCGAAGTCATCGCCATCAACCAGGATGCCCGAAGCGGCCGCGGAGCCAGAACCCAAGAGCAGTCGCTGGCAACCTACAAGGAATGGAACCTCTCCATGCCCGTGACGATGGATCCCGACCACAAGATCGGCGAGCAGTTCTTGGTCCGAGGCTACCCCACCTTCTTTGTCGTCGGCAGTAACGGAAAGGTCGAAGCGGTCTACGTCGGCGGCGGAGCGGTGTCGGGTGGCACGGCTCGTTCCCTGCTCGACTCTCTTCTCAAAAACAAGCCCTTAACAGGAACACCCGGGGCCGGCAGCGGAGCACCGGCTGCATCCCAACCAGCCACCTAGAAAAACCGCCGACAATCGCCCACGCCCCTCTCCCATCCCAGCTCGCCCGCTCGCCACGGGCGATCAGAACCGGCTCGTTTCCCAAGTCAAGTGACTTTAGCAAAAACCCGAGAATGCGGACCTCTGGCAGCCCCGGTCTTCTGAAGTCATAACCCATTACCCAACAATGAGATATGACGACCAGAGTCCCCTTCCTCAAAAAAAGATTCCGGACCGCAAAATTATATCTTACGGTTGGGGCGACGTTTCGACCGGCCGGCCGACAGTCGGCAAGTCGATCGTCGGGACAAGTGCACGCGAAAACCGGCTCGGGTCACGGGCGGAACGTCCGCTCGCCTCCGGCCGGGAAGGGTGAGACAGCGACGGCGGGGACGGCGACGCGCGCTCAAGCGGTCCGCCCCGGCCAGGGCTACCCTTTGCGCGCCATTAAATGGGGAAACGAAGCAATGTCCATGACCATTGGTTCCAACGCGGGGCTCTATCAACTCCTCCACACCATGAACCGCCTGGAGTCCGAGCGAGCCGTGACCATGGCCCGGCTTTCGACAGGCCGGCGCATCAATCGTGGCGCCGATGACCCGGCCGGGCTCATCGCCCTGAACTCGTTACGTTCCGAACTTGCGTCCGTCGACGCCGCCATCAGCGTTAACACGAGGAATCAGTCATTCTTGAATGTCGCAGACAGCACTCTGATGGAAATCGGCAAACTGACGGCCGAAATTGAGGGACTCGTGGTGGCCGCACAGGGCTCGACGGTGACCACCGAGGAAAAGGCCGCGTACCAGGCCCAGATTGATGCAAACATCGAGGCCATCGATCGACTGGTCAACAACGCCGAGTTCAACGGGCAGAAGATCTTTAATGGTGAAAACCGCATCAATGCCACAACCGATGACGCCGACGCGATCAAGGATATCAAGGTCCACAGCCGCAACCCGAGCGTGACGGGAAACATATCCCTGAGCGTCACGATCAGCACCGCGGCCGCTTTTGCCTTTTCGAATTCGTCAACCGGATATAATCTGGCAAGCGCTTTGTCAGGTGACGCCGTCATCCAGGTGACCGGCAAGCTCGGAACAGCCGTCATCACGCTGACCAGCGGATCGGACAGCGCCGCCATCCTGGCGGCCATCAACGCCGAGAAAGAAACGACGGGCGTCAGCGCCTTCGCCGGCGACAGCGGCAGGCTTACCTATGCATCCACCGAAAAGGGCTCGGAAGCCTTCGTCACCGTCTCGGTCATCTCCGGGCCCCAAGCCATGGTCACCAACGGCGGCACGACGAAGGTCACCGGCTCGGATGCGGTGGTCAGCATCAACGGTCAGAGCGCGATGGCCTCCGGCACCGAGGTTTACTACAACGGAAATGGACTTAGCCTCAGCTTCACGCTCAACGACGACACGCCCGACACCCATACCGTCACGGTGATCGGCGGAGGCGCCGTCTTCAGGCTGGGAACGGATCTCAACTCGCGGACTGCCCTTGGCCTCCAGGGAATGAACACCTATGAACTGGGCCGGGCCGATCTGGGATACCTCAGCTCGCTCAAGAGCGGAGGTGCAAACTCCCTGATCGCCTCAGGCAGTAAGGCGCTCGCTATCGCCAAGGAAGCCGGTCAACAGGTTGCGGTCATGGCCGGCCGCATCGGCGGGTTCAACAAATACCAGATCGGATCAACGCTAAACGCTTTGAACGTAGCCAAGGAAGAGCTGTCCGACGCCGCCGGCCGGATCGGGGATACCGACTACGCCCTCGAACTGGCGACACTCGAACGCCAGAATATTGTCATGGAGGCGGCTGTCTCGCTCCTGAGCATCGCGAATTCTCAGGCCAGAAGCGTGTTGAACTTGCTGAAATAGGCGCGTTCCGGTAGCCGGCAGGCGTTCAAGCCAAGCCGAGACCGGCGGAAATGGGGACCAGACAGGCTTGCTTTCCGGAGGGGTGCTGCCGTCTTGCCGGCCCAAGAGGGGAGAGCGGTCGGCACGGCGGATAGCCGGGGTGCGGGGGAAATGCCCCGGCCAGAGTCAACTCGAAGGAGAGAAGTACCGAAAGGCCGGTGGCAACACAAGCCACACGGCCTTTCGCGTTTTCCCGACCACAGAAAAGTTGCATCCAGCCTGCCGGTTTCTACACTACTTGCCATGGTCAACTACATCCGGCTACTGCGGCCCGCCGATTGGATCAAGAACGTCTTCGTTTTCGCCGCATTGCTGTTCGGCAAGCAGTTGGAAAACCGCCAGGCGGTGATGCTCTCGCTCTTGGCCTTCGTAACGTTCTGTCTGGCTTCCTCGGCCGGCTATGTGTTAAACGACATCCTCGATCGCAAGCGCGACCGTCTCCACCCCACCAAGAAAGATCGCCCGTTGGCCTGTGGGACCGTATCCGTGGCCTCGGCATCCGCCATGGTTGCGGTGTTGGTTGCCCTGTGCGTCATCTTGTGTTGGTTGACCCTTCCACCAGCATTCTGGTTGACCGTGGGCATCTACTTGGCCTTGAGCTGGACGTATTCCGTGGCTCTCAAGCACCGGATGTTGCTGGACGTCATCGTCATCGCCATGCTGTTCGTTCTCCGGGCCATCGGCGGTGCGGAAGCCATCAGCGTCGAGGTATCGCCCTGGCTGCTCACATGCACGTTCATGCTCTGCCTGTTCCTTGGATTCGGCAAGAGACGCTGCGAGGTAGCGATGATCGACAACAGCCACGCCATGCGCGGCCACCGGCCCCTCCTCGTCCGGTACACGCCGGATTTGCTCACCCACCTGTTGAGCACCTCCGCGGGCGTAACTATCATCACCTTTCTCCTGTACACGCTCGACACCACGAGAAAGTCGCCTTTCGAGGCCACCAAGCAGAACCTCATCTACACGCTGCCGCTGGTGGTCTACGGCGTCTACCGCTATGCGATGCTGATCGAGCTGGGCAAGGGAACGGGACCAACCGACCTGATCCTTAAGGACGCCCCCTTTCTGGCGGCCGTTCTGCTCTGGGTGCTCTCGGCCTGGGCCATTCTCTATGGCTTCCCTCAACTCGGCATCACTCTCCCGAGCCTCACGACCGCCCCGGCCGGCTAGTTGACCACACGCATCGCCACTTTTCCGACGGCTTGGCCGAGGGAAACCTGAGGGTACTTTCAGAACCGGGACCCTCGTTCGGCAACACGCCCGTGCCTGCCCGGCGCGGCCCGCTGACCAAGCTGCAAGGGAGCGGTTCCCGTGCGGTGTTGACCGCTTGGCGGCTTGGCCGCTCATTCAAGCTCGGACATTCTGAAAGAGTCGTCCGCGCTGTCACCGACCCCCGCCCCCCAGACACGGCGGTTGGCCCATTTGACTGCCCCGATTCAAAGAATAGAATCAAGATGGAAGGTCGCTGATGCCGACCTGTAGCGGACCGGGCAGTGACCGCCTTTCTTCGTCCCTTCGGGCGCGAGCTACTTCGGTCTTGGCGGAGTCATGAAGTTGGTTCTCGGGTTCCGCGTCCGCCGCGAGAAGCCCACGGCGGGTTGCGGGGTCAGGCCGGCGACCGAAGGCCTTGGCGCCTTCAGGAAAAAGTCGAGGATCGCACATAGTGCGAAGCTGATTGTGGTCAGGAGTTGATCGTGGCGACGTTTCTGGTCCTTCAGGGACCCGACAAAGGACGCACCTTCCGAGTAATGAGCGAGTCCGCGGTTATCGGCCGCAAGGGCGACCAGATCCCGCTGTCGGACCGGACCGTGTCGCGCCGCCACGCGGAAGTCCGCCCGGAAGACGGCAGTTGGGTCCTGGTCGACCTGCAAAGCGCCAACGGAACATACGTCAACGGCGTGCGCGTTCGCGACCCGGTTCGTCTCAAGCACGGCGATCAGATCAAGCTCGGCTCGACGCTCATCATCTACAGCGGCGATCAGTCGATGGAAAAGCTCAGCGGATCCAGTATTCCGTCCGACATGATCGACCTGAATACCAGCGACCTCAACATGGACTCGGCCATCCTTGCCAGCGTGGGAGCCGACGATTCCATTATCATCGCCGGCCCTGAACTGGCTGACGCCGCCCGTGCCTGGCGCGTGATGTCGGAGCTGACCAGCGCCATCGGCGTCATCATCGACCCTGATCAACTGCTGGAACGCGTGATGGACGTGATCGGTGAGGAGCTTCCGATCGACCGCGGCTTCATTCTCCTTTACGACAAGAAGGGAGAGGAGCTGGTGCCGCACGTGGTGCGGTATCGCCGCGGCGTGCGGGCCCGCAAACAGAAGATCACCACGTCGCACCGGATCATTAAGCACGTCCTCGAACACCGCGCTGCCGTCCTGTGCACGAATGCCATGACCGACTCGCGGTTCGCCACCGATGCCGGCCAGGACAGCATCCACGATTTCGGGCTGCACTCGGTGATCTGCGCCCCCATCATGGTGCGGGACCTTCTGCTTGGGGTCATCCACATCGACAGCACGGCCACCACCCACACCTACACCGAAGAGCAGCTTCGGCTCATGAGCGCCATCGGCCAGATGACCGGCCTGGCCATCCAGAACGTCCGGCTGGTACAGCAGCAGATGCAAACCGCCCGCCTCGCCGCCACTGGCGAAACCGTCGCCTATCTGTCGCACTATATCAAGAACATCCTGCAAGGCATCCAAAGCGGGGCTGACTTGGTTGATATCGGCCTCGCCAGGCCCGACCTGGAAACGGTGAGCAAGGGCTGGGAGATCGTCAACCGCAACCTCGACCGGATCCTCGGCCTGACCACCAACATGCTTGCCTTCAGCAAGCAGCGCGAACCCAACCTTCGCCAGACGAACTTCAACAAGATCGTTCAGGACGCCTTGTCGCTGGTGCAGAAAAAGGCCCAGGAACATAAGGTCGTCCTCAAGGTCCAGCTCGAAGAGTCACTGCCCCCGATTCCGGTGGACGCCGACGGAATGCATCAGGTGGCCCTCAATATCATCAACAACGCCATTGAGGCCGTCACACCAGGAGAAGGCGTGGTCACCGTCAGCACGCGGTTCAATACCGAGACCGGCATCGCGGATCTGATCATTTCGGACAACGGGCCCGGCATCGAACATGACCAGATCGAGGAGATTTTTGAGCCGTTCAAATCGACCAAGGGGCATGGCGGCACCGGCCTCGGGCTGGCGGTGGCTCGCAAGATCGTCCGCGAGCACCACGGGCGGATCGTCGTCGACAGCCGCGTCGGCGAAGGAACCGCGTTCATCATCCGCTTGCCGGTTCAGGAACTCACCCGCGAAAGCGAAGAGACCTACTCCACGATGGAGTAGAGATGCTGTCCAACCTCACGCAAACCAGGCGGCTGCGCGGATACCGGTGCGCCACGGCATTCAAACAGGGCAAGACAACCGGCAAAGAGCTACGGCGTGTTCAACGGCAGGAGTGTGTCAGTGGTCATGTCGTATTCGATCCGCGTCTTGAGTCGCAGAGACATGCCGGCCATCGTTGTAGCCAGGGCGTGATAGAACGCAGCGTCGATCGAGGCCCGGGGCTGCTTCCGCGAACGGACGCATTCGAAGAAATCCACCATGTGATCGCCGTCCGGCTCGGCCTTCAACATGACTCCCCCCTGCCTCCGCTCCGGAAGTCGCCGGTTGGCGACAACCGTCAACTCCGGCACACCATGCGTCCCGGGCTTCATCACCACTTCGCCAAGGCCACCCTCGCCATAAGCGACTCCGGCATGCAAATCCAAGGTTCCGTTGGTGCCGTAAAAGGTCAGGGTGCGCCCGTTCGCCGAATTGCCCAGCCGCATGTGGTAGCTGAAAATGCAGCCGCCAAGGTACTCCACCAAGCAGTGGGCGGTGTCAGGATTGGACCGGCCGTCCTTCCACACAAGAACCCCCCCGGTCGCGATCGCGGCCTTCGGCACGTCATCCAGCACTAAGTTGACCAAGTCCACCGCGTGACTCATGAACTGACAGAAGATCCCCGTCGAATAGGGCCAAAAGAGCCGAAACTCCCGGTACTTGCGAGCATCAAAAGGAACCTCAGGCGTATACGAGAGAAACTCTTTCCAGTCCGTGTCCTTTTCGCTGAGCGAGGTCTCCGAGCCGGGAATCCGCCACCTCTGTTCAAAGAGCGAATTCGTCACCTCCACAAATGAAACCTTTCCTAGCTTACCGCTCCGGATGAAGTCCCTGGCAGCCCAGGGTAGACCCTCCGCCCGACCCTGGGTACCCGCCTGGACAATCCGCCCCCGGGCCTTCGCTGCATCGCGCGCGAGCTTTATCTGCTCAAAATCACAGCCGAACGGCTTCTCTACGTACACGTCCTTGCCCGCTTCAACGGCTTGACGGGTATGTGGGGCATGCTGGAAGTCGGCAGTCGCAACGACCAAGGCATCCACGTCTGCCAAGTCGCAAATCTCAGCCAGATACCTGCACTTGCGCGGCCGGCGCCCCGTAAGTTCCTCAATATAGTCCGCCCCGGCGTCACGAGCGCGGTTCCAGATGTCGCAGACGGCGGTCAGTTCAACGTTCTGCTCGGTCGCGAGCTGGCTGATCCACCTGGCTAAGGCCAGACCCCGATTGCCGGCTCCGACGATGCCAACGGAAATGCGATCATTCGAACCGAGCAATCTTTCGGCCGACTGGGCATCAAGTGTCGTTAATCCGACAGTTGCCAGCCCCGCCGATTTCCCAAGCAGCGCACGTCGGGTCAAGCCTGCTCTTGCCATAGGGCCTATCCCCCTGTTGCGGTCAGCGCCACGCCGTGAATTCAGTCGTCCAACGAACCCAGCAGGTCATTCTACAACTCGCGACCCGGTTTTGGAAAAAAACGCAGTCCGTTCCGAACCGCTATCCCCCGCCCGAGGTCCTGACAGCCGGGAAGCGGACAAAGCGACGCCGATGCGAATGGAATGTCGTGGATGTCCGTCCTTTCAACGCTCACCGCGATCGGCAACCTTCAGAACAGACGTACTTTGTGCGGCAACCGTTTGACACTCCGATGAACCGGGGATATGCTTATTCCGGTCGATGGACTGCGGAGCGGCCGATCAAGCACCACCGTCCAGGCGGCTCGGCACAACAGCCCAGAAGGGCGGTGCCGCGATCCGGCGCTCCCTGCCCACGGCTGTCTCGAAACCGGACCGAAGCGTCGAGGCGCACCTTAATATGGCGCGAAGGTTCGGGGACTCTCAAGACCGGCGGGGATAGAGGTGATAGGTTCTGCCGACGCCGGGGCCATTTGGGTGTGCTGTCAGGCGCGGTAGCAGCATGGACAGTGAGGACCATGGCGCGTGCGCTGCGGCGTCTTCCTCGAGAATGAGACTCGTCTCTCAATCGAGGGACAGGATGTCGGCCCGCACTTGCCCGTGTCCCTTCTGTTTGGGGCGTTTGAAGCTCCGTGCGTGAGGTTGGTCCAAAACTACGATCCTGTCGCTCCGATGGGAGTATCTGAGCCATGAGAGTCCTGATGCTTGGTTGGGAGTTTCCTCCATTCATCTCTGGAGGATTGGGTACCGCCTGCTACGGGCTGACCAAAGGTATGAGCGAGATCGGAACGGAAGTCCTGTTTGTGCTGCCTCGACCCGTGGAGGCCAGCTTCGCGACGCACGTTACCCTCTTGACCCCCCTGGGCGCCGGCTCATCCATGTATCGCATCGAGGGATTTAAGAACATCCTCTTCCGGACGGTCGATGCCGGGTTCGGTGTGTCCGCTTATCAGGTGGCCGCGGCATTGGCCGCCTCCCGACAGGGACAGCCTTCAGGATTCCTGAAGGTACCCAAGGGAGAAACCGTCGGGCGGCTTGGCGAAGAAGCTGCAAAGCTGGCCGGTACGGCCACGACGCAGCCTGCTTTCAGCGGCGGGCAGTACGAAGGCGACATGTTCGCGGAGGTCGAGCGATACACGCGCTTGGCAACACAAGTGGCCATGCAGGAAACGTTCGACGTGGTCCATGCCCACGACTGGATGACCTACCGCGCGGGTATTGCGGTCGCAGCCCTAACGGGTAAGCCTCTGGTGGTGCACGTTCACTCGACGGAATTCGACCGCAGCGGCGAGCACGTCAACCAGCGAATCTACGACATCGAACGCCAAGGCATGCACATGGCGACCAAGGTCATCGCCGTCAGCTATCTCACCCGGAACATCATCATTTCCCGCTACGGCGTGCCCCCCGAGCGCGTTGAGGTCGTGTACAATGCTATCGACCTCAACGGCAATTCGCTGGGAATCACCCCCACCGCCATTGACCGCAACGAGAAGCTCGTTCTTTTCCTGGGCCGGATCACCATGCAGAAAGGCCCTGAGTATTTCCTCCGAGCCGCCAAGAAGGTTCTGGAGGTGATGGATAACGTCCGCTTTATCATGGCCGGCTCGGGAGACATGGTTCGCGGCATCATCGAGATGGCCGCCGGCTTGGGAATCGGCCACAAAGTCCTGTTTACCGGCTTTCTCCGCGGTCCCGACGTCGAGCGCGTCTTTCGCATGGCCGATCTTTACGTCATGCCCAGCGTCTCCGAACCGTTCGGCATCGCCCCGCTCGAAGCCATGTCCAACGATGTGCCGGTGATCATCAGCAAGCAATCGGGAGTCTCTGAAGTCCTGACCCACGCGCTGAAAGTCGACTTCTGGGACATCAACGAGATGGCCAATAAGATCATCGCGGTCCTCCGGCACCCGTCACTGCAGAACACGCTGCGGCAACATGGACGAATCGAAGTCCAGAAGCTGTCTTGGGCGGACTCAGCCAAGAGATGCGTCGAAATCTACCAGGACGCCTTGGGCTGGTCGGCCAACTGACGTCGTACCCAATCCGCCGTCCAGCGTCCCTTTACCACGCGACCGAGTCAGACCCGCCCATCGGCCTACAACGACAAAGATCTTATTCTGCCCATTTTAACATGACCGTACCTTCGGGATGGTCGCCGAAGCACCCTGTGTTCCGAGAGGGCTGTTCGAACCACCACCGAGTTGGCCAAGGGTGCGTGACAGCCTGGACGGGTATGCCGACCGGTCCAGGTTGGGCGATCGACCCCGTTCAGCGGGGTTCCCGCCAAAGCCCGGCCCTCATACGGCCGGTTGGTGGTCGCCTGCGGTTCTTCTTCCTTCCTTATGGTCTCAGCCCGTTTCAACGGGCTTACCGGACAAGGACAGGCCCCTTAAAACGGGCTGGATGGGAGGAAACGGAGAGAAGAGGAATGATTGCCTGGCCGCAAGCCGGCCATAAACAGGCCGGCCTATCTGCCCTTAAGACCGCTGAAATGGTCTGCTTTCGGCTTGCGTTCACGACAACCGGGTCAGCCGCGAGGAGTGCCACCGCTTCTGTCACGCACCCGTCGGCCAAGCCCCCGTCGCACCGATCTTGGCAATCAGACCCACAACGGCTATACTGGTTGTTTTCCGGGTTCGGAAACCGCTATCGACCGGCCAAACGGCGGTCGCGAACCGAAACCGAACGTGCAATTGGGAGTCGGCAATGACGTCGCAAGTAACGCCCGGTCAATGGATTAACGTGAGAGTCACCGCCCTGCCGAAATCGGTGGCAGGCCGTAAGACGATGGTTCGACTTTTCGAAAAGGACCGCAAGGTCAAGGCGGAGCGCGCCCGGCTCGCTCGTTCCCGTAAACCCTCATCCCATCGGCGAGGCGGTCGTCAGTGGTGGGACCGTCCCCCCCGGCTTCAAATCGTTTCCACGAAGCCTGGCGCCACTTACAGGATCTTCGGTTCGGTCGATGTCCTGCGAGAGCTGGAAAGTCTCAAGGAGTACGTTGAGATCAGCCCGGCCTGACGGTCCGGTCGCGAAACAGAAATCATAACCTCGGACTCTGCCTGTGTGAGCCCCCGTCAATCAGCAAGCACTGGCAGAGTCCGGGTTTTTCTCCCGGTTGGCCTTCGGTCCGGACAAGGCGACCGGGTATCCTGGTCGGTCTATTCAAACCCCGTTTCCGCGATTTCGACGGCCCGGAGCAGGGCTTTCGCCTTGTTGATGGTTTCCTTGTATTCGAGCTCGGGTTGTGAGTCGGCCACGATTCCTGCGCCGGCTTGCACATAGACGGTGTTTTTCCCGAACACGTCACCGGGCGTGATCACCATGGTCCGCAACGCGATACAGGTATCCATGTTACCCGAGAAATCAACGTAACCGACCGCCCCGGCATAGGGTCCGCGGAGCGTCGGCTCAAACTCGTCGATGATCTGCATAGCCCGGACCTTGGGGGCTCCGCTGACCGTGCCCACGGGCAACGTCGCCCGCATGGCGTCAAAAGCAGTCAAGCCCCGCCTCAGTCGGCCGGTAACCGTGCTGCTGATGTGCATGACGTGGCTGTACCGCTCGATCGACATGACGTCGCGGAGTTCCACGCTACCCAATTCGGCAACCCGCCCCACGTCGTTTCGACCGAGGTCGACCAGCATGATGTGCTCCGCCCGTTCCTTGGGGTCTGCCTTGAGTTCGGCTTCCAGGACCTTGTCTTCCTCTTCGGTTCGACCGCGACGCCGGGTCCCCGCCAACGGACGATTCGTGATGACACCATCCTCAACCCGGCACATGATCTCCGGCGATGAACCAACCAGCATGACCCGGGGGCTCTTCAGAAAGAACATAAAGGGAGAGGGATTGACTACCCGCAGGGCCCGGTAGATGTCGAACGGGTCAGCCTTGGTCTTCACGCGAAGTCGCTGCGACAGAACTACCTGGAAAATGTCCCCTGCCCGGATGTATTCCTTGCACGCCTCGACGGCCTCCTGAAAGCCGTGCGCCTCGAAGTTGCTCGTAAACGGAATTGTCGGGTCGCCCAGACGGTCAATGTGGCCGGTTCGGGTCTGCCGGGGCCGGGTCAGCCGTTTGACTGTCGCGGCGACGCGCTCGCAGGCCTTCTCGTAACCGGCTCGAACCCCGTCGATCTCGACGTGGGCGTGGCTGATCACCAGGATGGTCTTTACCACATGATCGAAAACCACCATGCTGTCATACAAGCCAAAAAGCATGTCCGGCAGGCCCCGGTCGTCTTTGGGCGGGTTCGGCAGCGGCTCGTAGTAGCGCACGATGTCGTATCCCGCATAACCCACGGCCCCGCCGGCGAAACGAGGCAACTCCGGCAAATGGACCGCCTTGTAGCCTTCCAGGGTACGGGCCAGCCGTGCCAACGGATCAAGGGATTCCTCGACAGACTGGCCGCCGGGACCGTCCAGCGTGATTCGGCTGTTCTTGGCCTCGAAGGTCGCCTGCGGATCAGCCGCCAGGAACGAGTAGCGGGCGATGTTCTCTCCGCCGACCACGCTTTCCAGCAGAAACGCATGTGGGCTCTCCTCAGCGATAGCGGAGAAAGCCGTGACAGGGGTCAGATTGTCCGCCAGCAACTGACAATACACCGGGATGGTGTTGCCGCCGGCGGCCAAACGCTCGAAGTCCGTGAAAGTCGGCAGGATTTTCAGCATCGCGTCATAGTATCCCTTGAGGTAGTCAGCGGTCAACGGTGTGGACGACGTCATTCAGACGGCTCAGGTTGCCGGTTGCCGTAGAATATGACCGGGCCGGACGCAGGCCAAGGCACGATGCCCGCATGCTTGTGCCCGGCAGCCGCCGGACCACCCGCAAGGCCGCCACCCGCCGGCGATCCGTGTCGCAAGTCCTTGACAGGACGGGGAGAAGGGCCTGAAGGGTCCGCTTTGCCTTGACGATATATATGAAGACGCCTAACATTGAAGCGTCCTCCCGGGTATTGCAAGACAGGTACTGGGTATGTTGTGCCAGCGGTGCAAGAAACAGACGGCAACCGTTCACCTGACGGATCTGGTCCAGGGCGAGAAGCGAGAACGGCACCTCTGTGAAGACTGTGCCAACGCTGAAGGCGTCGTGGTGAAGCAGAACGTCTCGATCAACGACGTTCTCAATTCGTTTCTGATGTCCCAAGCCAGCATCCAGGAGATGGCCCGTCTCAGATGCCCCGAATGCGGAATCACTTTCGTCGAGTTTCGCAACCAGGGTCTGTTGGGTTGCCCAAACGACTATGACGTCTTCGGCAAAGCTTTGACCAGCATCATCGAGCGGGCACAGGACGGTCAGACGCGACACACGGGTAAGACACCAGGCCAAGTGGTCCGGATCGACCCGGTTCAACAGGAGAGATTCCGGCTTCAGCGCGAGCTGCGCGAGGCGGTGGAACGTGAGGACTACGAACAGGCCGCCAAGATCCGCGACCGGCTGGGGGAACTGCAGTCACAATGACCATTGAAGACCTTCTCCACTCGCCAGGCGAATGGCTGAAGACCGGGGGAAACCTCGGTGACGTCGTCGTTTCGTCGCGCATTCGATTGGCCCGCAATCTGAGCGGCTTCCGCTTTCTGACCAAGGCCAGTGCCGCCGAACGTCGGGACATCGTCCGGACACTCTGCGAGGCCATCGACTCGGCTGATTTCGGCGTCGAGACCTTCTATATCGACGTCGAGAAAGCCGATCCGATCGATCGACAATTCCTGGTCGAGCGGCAGCTCATCAGCCGGCAGCACGGTGAAGGCGAGGGAAGCCGTGGGGTGGCGGTCGGAGCAAGCGAACAGATCTCGCTGATGATCAATGAAGAAGACCATCTGCGGATGCAGGTGCTCCGGCACGGGTTGGATCTTGACGCCGCCTGGAATCAGATTGCCGGCATCGATGTCGCTCTGGAGGGGCTCGTCAAGTTCGCCTTCCACGAGGACTATGGCTACCTGACGGCCTGCCCGACCAACGTCGGTACCGGTCTGCGGGTCTCGGTTATGCTGCATCTCCCGGCCCTCAAAATCACCAACGAAATCGAAAAGGTTCTGCGCGCCGCCAAGGACATGCGTCTGGCGGTCCGCGGTTTGTACGGTGAGGGAACCGAGGCCCTGGGCGACTTCTTCCAGGTTTCCAACCAGGTAACCCTCGGCCGAAGTGAGGAAGAAATCCTCACCGATTTCAAGAACAACGTGATCCCGTCCATCGTCCGCTACGAGCAGGAAACCCGAAAGGCTCTCAAGAAGGATCGGCTGACCGCCCTCGATGATAAGATCTGGCGGGCGTTCGGCATACTCTCCAATGCACGGGCCATCAGCAGCGAGGAGGCGTTGTTCCTGCTGTCACACCTGCGACTCGGCGCGGTCATGGAGCGCATCAAGCACATCGATCTCAGCGTGATCAACGATCTCTTCCTCTTCACCCAGTCAGCCCACCTGCAGAAGCGATGCGGGAAGCGGCTCGACGGTGAGCAGCGCAGCATTCTGCGCGCCGATTACATCCGCGAACGCCTGGCCAAGGCCCAACCAAGTACGAATTGAAAAAAGCATCCGGATAGCCAAAACCGCCGGGCAAGCAGGCGCCGCTTTGATTGCCATGCGGCTTGCGTGCGAGGATCGCCTCCTCCCGAGCAATTCGACTGCGGTTGCCTTTGCCGAGAGATGGCGGCTCGCCCCGACGGAGCTCGGTACGTTCCGCTCAGCAGCGTATCCCGAACATGGGCCCCGTCTTCGCAGTCGATCGGTGGCGGTTGTGTTTCTGCGCCTTCGACGGGGCGGTTTGTTGACGAGATCTGCGGTTGGATGGTATTCATTGGGGCGCCGCGTTCAGTGGTTCTCTCGGTACTTCAGGTGGCATCGAGGTTCAAGCCATGCGCATAAGCATTTCTCCGTCGCCGATCACGATTGTTCCGTGGTTCATGCTGTTCTCGACGCCGACCGTATGCGGCGAGGAGATTCGAGGGCGCTTGTACGATCCCACAGGCGGGTGGAAGGAGTTGTTCGTTTGGACCGGCCGGGTTGGAGAAAACCGCCTCACCGGCAATTTCACCGACATGGGCGGCTACTTCAGCATCGGCGTTTCGGAACCGGGCACCTACACGGTCGGTTTCTCGCGTCGCTTCGGCCTTGGTCCGGTGATCTCACCCGGAGTAGCGGTCGAGCACGGCAAGACGGCTTATGTCCTTCTGCTGCAATCGTGGCCTTTGGATGTTCGCGGCGGCAAACAACGACTTGAAGGTCACAAAACCTACGCTCAAAGCTTTGTCTCACGAGGCGAGTGTGTCCGCAGAGCGCGGCTGGACGTGGACGAACCCGCAGGTACCGAACTGATCTACGCCGTGCGCGAAAGCCGTCCCGACGGCCGCCAGATAGGGCCTGATAGTGCCGACGGGCAATGGCCGCCGGGACAAGTCCGTCTTGCCCGCGACAAGACCTGCTTCCTCACCGTTCGCCGCAAGGATGGCCAGGCACTGGCCGTCCTCACGACAAAGGCCGACAAAACCCACATGGCATTCGCCGACGGCCAGGAGATTACTGACGCGATCATTTGCGGACGCGTTGTGACCGACCGGACGGGTATCATCGTTGACAATTTCAAGGCCGAGGGCGAGTTTTTCGGTCCGTGCAAGTCGGGTTTCTGTCAAACCTTTGTGGCTCGCGGAACCGGCCTGGCTATGATCGATTTCATCCCGGCGGTTGGCGGCGGCCGCCGACAGACGACTCGATACACCGTCCGGATCCTGGAAGACGGCCCCGGAGGTAGGCAGGTGGGCCCCACGAAACTTTCATCGGGAAGCGACATGATTCCAAGCGCAGCCCTCGGATTTGAGCTTCGTGCCGTGCTGTACGACCGCGCAGAGCTGCCGCTGGTCCCGGGCCGCAAGTACTGCATCGACATTGTTGGAGAGCCAAAGAGCTTCCGCATCACGACGCATCCCGGCAACCTCATGGACGGCGAGTTCCTGATGGATGGCCGGACGGTATCGGACCGTTGCCTGGATGCCACAATCATCGAGTATGAGCCGGATGACTGTCCGCCCCCTTCGGCGCGTAATCTCCGCGCGGACTTGGCGGGAACAGCGGTGCAACTCTCTTTCGATGTCCCTGCCGACATGGACGTCAACAGCGCGGCCATTACCCGTTCCGCAGGCACCAGGACAAAGCAACTGGCAAAGCTCTACTCGTGCCCCGGCCGCATGGCCCTCTATGTGGATCGCTCAGCCGAGCCGAATCAGACATACGTGTACCAGGTGGAACTCGTCGATGCCGCAGGCAACAAGTCCGAAGCCGTCAGCACCCGGGTGGAAGTGAAGCCGCTGACGCCTGAAAGCAATCTGCTGATCAACGGCGACTTTGTCGCCAGCACGTCCGCGTCTGGCGGTCTTTGCCCGGGATGGGATACGGCCGGCTTGGCTCAAAACGCCCGCTGGTCGATCCAATCGCCCGGAAAGAAAGGGGATTCGTACGCCATCAGCGCCTGGCAACAATGGTCAACCTATGACGTCGTGACATACCAGAGAGTCCCGGTGGTCAAGGGCACAACATACCTCTTGAGCGCAATGACCAACCGTAAAGAGCCGTTCAACGACGGTAATGTCAACGAGACGACCCTCGTGGGAATCGATCCGCTTGGCGGTTCCGATGCCTCAACGGATTCCGTCGTCTGGTCGTCGGCCGAGTATGCACCTGACAAATGGACGCTCCAGAAGGTCCGCGCAAGAGCCGAGGCCGACACGATCACGGTGTACTTGCGGGCTCGCTCGCTGCAACCAGGCTTCGGAATGGAAGGCTTGTTCTCGAAGGCCAGTCTCAAGGTCGCGACTGATTCTCCCGGAGATGCGAAATGAACCCACACGTTCTCGTCGCGTGCGCGGCAGTGCTGAGTGCTGTCCCGGTAACGCCAGGGGTCGGCGGTGACGTACTGATGAACTGGACCAGCCGGTATGGTGACTGGTCGAAGGCAACGGAGACGGGCGAGGTCCCGTCCAACTGGTACAAGACGCCGGCCAACGGTCGGGTCTTTCTGAGAAATGTACCGGCCGGAAACCACACCTTCGGCGTCTCTCGAGCGTTTGGCTTCGGACCGCTGGTCGTGCCGAACGTGGTTGTCGCGGATGGCAGAACCACTCTGCTCGATATGCGCTTTCATACCGATTACCATGCGATACCGGGGGACAAAACACTGAAAGGCTCGGTGTTCACTCAGTCCTTCGTGGCCAGAGGTGATTCGATCATAAAGGCGGCGGCGCTGTTCGCGACCGCGCCGCAGGCCCGCAGCGTGAAATACACGATACACGACGCCGGCCCCGACGGCCCGCCGGTGGGGCCGACCGCTCTTCGGCCTCCCAATCTGAACGCTCTCGTGGCTTCGTGGTGTCACGGACAAGTCCCGGTGACACCCGGGCGGCTCTACTGTCTCCGCGTCGAAGGTACAAAAGGAACGCAACTTGACCTCCGGCTCAGCGACTCCGCCGACCCGATGCTGCCGTTGGTGGTCGACGGCAAAATGGTTCCCGGCGCGTCTCTGGCAGGCTGGGTTGAGTCAGATCCGCCCGGCCTTGTCTCGACCATGGTCTGTGTTGAAGGCAGGATCAACCCAAAACCCGACAAGGAACGCTGCAACGCCGAGTTCGGCCAGACATTCATAGCCCGGGGCAAAGGACTCGCGATGATCGACTTCCGCCCCCAGGTTCCCGACGCCGACGGCGAAGTCACGATCGAAATCGTCGTCCGACAAGGAGGCCCCAAGGGAAGAGGATTCGCCCACCGGAACGTCCGCGGCCCCAACGGTTCCGTGCTTCAAGCCGTCTGGCCGCCGGGCGAAGTCAGGACCGTTTCCGGCGAACAGTATTGCATCGAATTACGCAACCCTGCCGGGGGCGGCTTCAAGATGTCCACGGTGGCGGGCGTCCTCTATCCCAGCGGCTGCCTGGCGATTGACGAAGTTGAGGTCTCACATCTCGACGCAGACATGAATATTGTCGAATACGGAGACGATATCCATCCCCCTGCTACTCCGCGTTCTCGAATCCTGTCCGGCGACGGCCTGGCCAGGATTGAGTACGTCGCCCCAGGTGACCCGGACGTTCGCAAGCTGCAGATTCGCGGCCGCATCGGTCCCCATAACGAGAACTGGCCGGTAAGCGTCTCCGAGAACACCTTGCTTGCCGAACTGGATGTATTACCCGGCGGAACCGGTGTGTTTCATCTCTTCGGCCTGGAGAACTTCAACACCTATTCCTACGCAGTCTACGCCGTGGATGTAAACGGGAATTACTCGAAAGCCCGCGTGGATTCCTCGTTCCCGGGCAAGGGGCCTGTGATTCCGCCACAAGCCACCGTGCTGAACGCCGATTTCGCGAACGTCGCGGCAATGGGAACGCGAGCCGAGAACTGGGACGTTCGCATCGGCGGCGGCGATCCGCTGTTCCAGGGCTTTCGAGACCGCGACGGCATTACATCGTTCGGCTGGAGATGCAACGAAGATACCAAAGCCTGTCTCCTGCAAACGGTCACACTGCATCCGCGCCGCACGTACGAACTTGCCGCTAAGGCAACGGCCACCGGTACGGCTTCCGCCACGATTCGCCCTGACGACTTCCTGGACGTGACGCCCGTTCCCTTATCCTCTGAGTGGAAGCTGCTCACGACCAGGTTCACCGCCAAACGGGCCGATACCGACATCATCCTCTGGGGTGAAACGGCGGCCGGCGCAGAGATCCGGTTTACCGAGGTGCGGATTCGAGATTTCACAACGGATTAGCCCAAGTTGAACACTTGTGAGCCAAAAATGGCCTTAGCGATAGCGCCAGG